>JAQUTS010000140.1 GCA_028694275.1 Candidatus Gastranaerophilales bacterium | reverse complement strand
ACTCCGCAGCAAGCTTCGATGCCGTATTTTTTAACAAGTTTAACAGTGTTGATTCTGTCTTGGAAATCATGCGTAGAGCAGATATTTTTGTGATAAGACTCAGCTGTGTTGATGTTGTGGTTGAATCTTTCAACGCCTGCTTCTTTTAGACGTTTGGCTTGTTCTTCAGAGATTATTCCCAACGAACAGCAAGAATGAAGTCCGTCAATGGCTGCTACTTCTTCGACCATTTTGATAATGTTTTCAAAGTCTTCACCTTCGGGGACTCTGCCTGATGTAACTATGCAGAATCTTGTTGCGCCGTTTTCTTTTGCATCAATTGCTGCTTTTTTTACTTCTTCAACTTCCATAAGAGGATGTGTGTGAATTTTGGCTTTGTTATGTGCGCTTTGTGAGCAGTATTTGCAATTTTCTTGGCATTTACCTGTTTTGGCACTTATTATGCTGCAGAATTCAACTTCGTTATTGAAGTTTTCTTTTGTTATTTTTGATGAGATTTCAATAAGCTCATCAATCGGTAAATTATATAAATCCAGTAATTCTTTTTTTTGTGCTTCTATATCCATATCCGCCTCCTCTTACCCTTATATTGTAGCAAAAACATGAAAAAATTTATTCTGTACGACCGTAGATATCATTTATTCTTACAATATCTTCTTCTTTCAGTATTTCGCCTCTTTGGACTTCTAAAACTTTGAGGGTTGATGCTGTTTTATTTTCAATGCAGTGTATTTCTTTGATTTCTATATCTATATGTTCACCTTCTTTTAGGGTGATTGTTTTATCGGCCTTTGTAACAACTGCTTCGCCCTCAAGTATGACCCAGTGTTCTTTTCTGTGGTTGTGATATTGAAGGCTCAGTCTTGAGGATGGCAAAACGGTGATTTCTTTTACCAAAAATTTTTCTCCTTGATCGATGACACAGTAGCTTCCCCAAGGTCTTTTTTCTGAGTTTTTTTGCACTTTTTTGCTCCGAATTATATGTTTTCACTAATAATTATAACTTAAGAAATAGTTTTATAATATAATTTTATTAGAAAATAAATTTTTATGAGGCGAAAGATGAATAGCGATTTTGATGAAAAACATAACAAGCGTGCAGTGAATTGTTTAAGTTTGGGGCATTTTACCGTAGATACGTATTCTGGTTTTATAAGTCCGATTTTACCTTTTATTGCTGCTAAAATCGGTATTTCTCTTGCTTTGGCGGGAAGTGTGATAAGCATATCGCATCTTTTATCGTCTGTTATGCAGCCTTTTTACGGTTTTTTGGCAGATATGATAAAAAAGAGATTTTTTATTTTTTGGGGGATTTTGCTCTCATGTCTTTTTTATTCACTTACAGGCATAGCATCAGGTTATTGGCCTCTTGTGGCGTGCCTTGTACTGGGAAGCCTTGGCAACGGGATTTTTCATCCGCAGGCGACAGGATTTATTAATTACTTCAGCGGGTATGATATTAGCAAAAACATGGCGAAGTTTATTTCTATGGGGACGATTGGTTTTGCTTTTGGTCCTTTGATTGCATCATCTGTGGTGCAGGCTTTTTCTCTTGAGGCTTTACCTGTTTTGTCTGTCTGGGGTGTTATTGTGGCTTGTATGATTCTTGCTTTTGTCCCAAAAGTTTCTGCTGTTGATACGACTGTATTGCGTAACAGGATATCGTTTTTTGATGCTACAAAAATTATCCTGAAAAATAAAACTCTTATAATTTTGATTATGATCTCTATGCTAAAATTGCTTGTAATGCACGCATATTGCATATTTTTGCCGTTTTTGTGGAAGTCTATGGGCTATAGCGTCGGGCAAATCGGACTTGCAATATTTTCGTTCTGTTTTTTAGGAGGAGTGGCGACTTATATGAGTTCGCGTTTTGAAAAAAAGATTGGGGTTCGTCGTGTGTTTTATATTTCGATGATTAGTGTTATGCCCCTTACAATCTTGTATGCATTGACTTATAAGGCTGTGGTTCCTTTGTCTTTTGTACTATTTGCGCTTGTTGGATTTGTTGTGATGTTATCCACATCCGTAAATATGACGATGGCTCAAAATACAATTCAAGAACACAAAAGCATGATATCAGGCTATATCGGCGGATTCAGTTGGGGGATTGTCGGGCTTTTATTCGCGCCGATTAGTCTTTTGGCGCAGCATATCGGGATTATAAATCTTCTTATGATAATCTGTTTGATTCCTTTTACGTGTTCTTATTTGGTCAAATATTTGCCGGATGAATTAGCTGAGACGCAAAATTAATTCTCTTATTATTTTGGCAGCAGTTGCTGTTGAAACACCGCTGGGGTCATAATGCGGGGAAAGTTCCAAGACATCTGCCGCTACTATGTTTAAGTCTTTCATTGATGCAAAATATTCATAAAATTCGTTAAAGAATAATCCGCCAGGTTCTTGTGTGCCTGTTCCTGACATAATTGATGGGTCTAATACATCAAGGTCTATTGTCAAAAATATCGGATTATTGCCGAATTTTTCTATCTTGTGGCGAAAATCCGCAATTCCAAGAGAGAGCGTGTTGTGTTTTTTGATTAAATCAAATTCTTCCTTTGTTCCTGAACGAAGCCCGACTTGAACGATATTTTCCATCCCTATGATGTCTGTAATTCTTCTGATTACTGTGGCATGGGATAGTTTTTGCCCAAGGTATTCATCACGTAAGTCAGCAAGCGCATCAAAATGCATAAGCTTAAGGTTCGGGTATTTTTCGTAATATGCCTCAAATGCAGGCAAAGTAACCAAATGCTCCCCACCTATCCCTAAGTATGTCTTATCTTTTGCGATAACTTCTTTTGTGCAATTTTTGATTATTTTAAGGACTTCATCTCTATCGCCAAAAGGTAAATCAAGTTCGCCCGCATCATAAAAATCAATATCTTCAAGGCTTTTGTCTTGATAAGCAGAGTATTCTTCCAAACCTTTTGATGCGATCCTTATTTGCTCAGGGCCAAATCTGGCTCCGGGGTTGAAAGAGCAAGTTCCGTCATAAGGTATACCGATTAAAACCACCTTTGATTTTTCAAAGTCATCAGAAGCTTCAAGCCAGCTTTTTGATATGAACTCTGAATTCAGCATTTTTATTCTCCTACGAGTTCTTTTACAAAATTAGGAAGGGCAAAAGCCGCCTTATGTACCTCTTTATTGTATATTTTAGAACCTTTTGTTATTTCATCGGCTCTGGCTTCATCAATAAATTCAAGCGGTTTTACCGTATTGGAGCAGAATGTCCAGCTCCAGTAACCACCAGGGTATGTAGGCATTGGGCCTACGTATGTTTTGACGATAGGAAATGCTTTTTTGAGTAAAGGCTGCATCATTTTGATTTCTTTTTGGTCGGCAAAAGGTGACTCGCTTTGGCAAACCATGATTCCGCCTTGTTTTAGCGCAGCATTTACGTTTTTGTAGAATTCTTCTGTGAATAAACCTTCCCCCGGGCCCATAGGGTCTGTTGAATCAATGAGGATTACATCGAATTCATTTTTGCTGTTTGCAATGTATTCAATGCCGTCTCTGACTTGGATATCTACTCTTGGGTCATCGAGTTTACCGGCTAATTGAGGCATGTATTTTTTGCAGACTTCGATTACTTCTCCGTCAATTTCGCATAATACTGCTCTTTTTACAGACGGGTGTCTTAGGACTTCTCTTATTGTACCGCCGTCTCCGCCGCCTATTACCAATATATCTTTAGGCTCAGGGTGCGATAGCATTGGAATGTGTACAATCATTTCGTGGTAGAAGACTTCATCTTTTTCCGTTGTCATTACAAGTCCGTCAAGAAGAAGGACTTTTCCGAAAAATTCGGTATCTATGATATCAATTTCTTGGAAGTCCGATTTTCCTCTATATAGCACATTTTTTGCACGCATTGTAATCCCGAATTGATCGTCATGCAATTCGGTATATTTCAAGTCCATACTGCACATAATTTTATCCTTTATATGAAATATTTACGATTCTTGGTATTTAACTTCAAAAGTTTTTTGAACTACCTCAAGATTGCTGATCATACCTCTTTTTAGTTCGGAGAAATTAGAGTTTCCTGAACGAAAGAGTTTTTTCAAAAATTCATAAGCCACTTTTGGATCGCAACTTTCACCGCAAGTAAATAAATCAACTGCTGCATAACCAAGCTCCGGCCAGGTATGTATTGCAAGATGAGATTCTGAAATAATTACAACTCCGCTTACTCCGTGAGGGTTGAACATATGAAAGCATTTTTGTACGACGGTTGCACCGCATTCAACAGCAGCTTGTGTCATATATTGTTCTACTAACTCTACATTATTCAAAATATTTGGGTCGCAATCAAAAAATTCTGCCAAAACATGTCTGCCTAAATAACTTCCAACTGTAAGTTCTTCGGGTTTAACTTGTGGTGATGTGATCAATTCCGGTGGCCTCCTTTGGTGACTTTAGTG
>JAQUTS010000139.1 GCA_028694275.1 Candidatus Gastranaerophilales bacterium | reverse complement strand
AAAACTATAAAATTCGCTATATACAAGCTTTCTAACCCTAAGGGGGATCCGAATGCTTCTGATGAAACCAAAATTAAAAAACTTTTGAAACCGATATCAGGCATAACGCCTTTTGTGGCTGCAGCCAGCGGCAATGCTCTTGCTGCATCCTCAAGTATTATCGGGGGAAGTTTTTTAAATGATATTTTGTCCCAGGATAAATACAATAAGCATCTTGAAAAAGTCAGTGATGCTGATTTGGTGATTTTGGCCAAGGCTATTGATGATTTGCAGAATAATCTTGTGAGTACTTATTATGAGTATATTACCGCTAGAAAAATTCTTGATTATGCAGACGTTAATCTTCAAAACAGAAAGCAGCTTTGCGATGTTTTGAATAATGCTTCTGATGAGACTGTTGTTATGGCCGATGCTTTTTATAGAGAAGCTGTTGCCAAGCAGCAACAGGCGCAATCAAATCTTTTATTAAAAAGAGCTGCCCTAGAGCAGCTTGTGGGCAATGATGCAATTTTGATCATTGAAAAAAATAAAGATTCTTGTAAATTAAAGACTAAATAAATTTTTGGAAAGCTTCAGCTTTTTCGCCTTGCACTACTGTTTGCGGTGGCTGAGGTTGTTGAGCCTGTGCTTTTTGTGGGTCATTTTGAGCAGATTGTTGCTCATTTTTGTGCATGTATTTATGCCTTGTTGTAACAATATTAAGACGAGGAAGTAAGTATCCTAATATTGCTGCAGTGAATGCGATTCCTGCAAGCTTAATGTGGGCTTGAGATTTTTGAGCTGCTTTAAACAACTCGTTTTCGCTTGTAATATTTTTTACTTTTGTTTCAAGGTTTGTGAAACTTTCGGTTTTATTTTTTTGAGCATTTTTAAATGCAGTTATGATTTCTTCGTTAGAAACACCTTTTTTGCCGACTATTGCTTCCATTCCTGTTTCAAAACCTTCGCCGAGTTTTTTCATAACTTTGTTCAAATCGCCACCGTTTCTGTGGATTGTTTCAGAGAATGTAATCAATGGATTTTTCAAATCTTTAAGATTTGAGTACCATTCTTTTACTTGTTTTTGAGTTACAAATTTGGCATTTTTGAGTTTTTTATCTGCGCCTTCTTTGAAGTTTATAATAGGGATGCCGCTTCTTTTTGTTGCAGCATAGGCAAGGCCTGCGTTCAATACAGGGGCACCGTAAATGGACAATACAATTGCAGGGATGTCTCTTGTTAAGACTTCTCTTCTTTCATCGTCGCCTCTTGCTTTTAAGAATCTGGCACCGACCATAAATATGGAGCTGACGACAAGGAACATTGATCTTTTAAGTTCACCTTTATTGCTCACATTGCACTTATCAGATACCCATTTAAAGGCTTTTTGGCCTCTGTTGCCTGAGAAAGTTACTTTGTTATTTTTGTTTGGAGGTGTGGAGGCACCTGAGTTATTTATTCTCATTTTTACCTCCTGACTTGACTCTTACGGAGGTAAGTTTTTTCTGATCTGCATCGGTTGCGTTAAGACCTTCAAGGCCCGGGAATTTTTTGTCTTTTTGGTATAAAGTCGGTATCACAAGCAAGAAACCTGAAAGTGCTGTAACAGCAAGAATATTTGCAGTTCTTCTTACGTTTTCTGCTGTTTTGTGGAACTTGTCAATAAATGTTTCTTTTGGCATTGTGGATTTTTGTACTTTTTTAGTAAAATCATTTAAATAATTTGGTATATCTTCTGCCAAAGTAGCTATATCAACTTCTTTTTTACCTATTTTGACAATAGTTGTACTGTCAATATATTTGCCGTTTGTTTTGTTCAATGTGGTTACTGCTTCTTCAAGCTGTTTTTTAGCAGTTTTAATTTGTTTTCTGCGTTTGAAGTAGTTTGTAATTCCAGGGTTTTCTTTTTGGAATTTTCTGTCAATCAAATCACTGAGTATGGATTTGACAGTTTTGATTTTTTCTCGCCCTTTTTCATAGCCGCTGAAGGCTTCTTCTGTGAAGGTGTCTAAGAAGCAATTTTTGATGTCTTTTGAAGATTTTAGATCTTGTAGTGATTCTGTGGATTTTTTCATTATCCCTTTGAATAAGTCGAGCGATTCGGTGGTGACTTTGGCTGATTTACCTTTTATCGCTGCTGAAACGCCTAGTACAATTGCCGGAACAAAGAAGAAAGCAGGGCCTGATAGGGCCTCTCTTATTGTTTCTTCGGTACCTGCTTTGTAGTTGAGGTGTCCAAGTTCTTTTCTGTTTCTTGTATAACCTTGTATTGCACGTGGGGCAGCCATACCGGTTGTATCAACAGTCAAAAATTCACCTAAAAAGCCGTTAGTTTCAATAAAAGTTGCAAGGCCAACTAATGCTCCTGCATTACCAAAACTTGTGGAATTAGGATTTTTCTTCTTATTATATTCGTTGTTAACATTGCCGTTCTGCACGGAAGCAGGACAACAAGCGTTGTTTATTTTCATTTACTTTCTTACACCAACATGATCTGCCCACTGTGATATCTTCATTATAGATAAAGACTTTTTTTAGCCGAAAATTGCTATTTTGCTAGAGTTTCCTTTACAAATATTAACCTTGAAAGTCAAGCGCAACTACCTATTATACAGATTTGTCTTCTCTCTTTCAATAAAATACTGCTTTTGAGGGGGAAATAATTACAAATCTTAATATGACAAAACCTTATTAACCTTGCCTATGATTTTCCATTGTATTACAGTAGTTATATAAGGTTTTAAGGGGAATTACATGGAACTTTTTTTTGTAGGAATTTTAATAGGATTTGTTGCTTCTTATATTCTGATTAATTTTACCACCGTAAAATCACTCAGAACGCAGCTTTTAGAAGAAATATCTTCTAAAGAACCTTTGAAAGAAGAATTGTATCAATTAAAAGCCCTGAGTTCCCAAAATGAACAAAACGAAAAAAATCTCGTTAATCTTTTTGAGAATATAGCTGCTAAAATTCTTAAAGAAAATACAGTCGAATTTGCTCAAACAAACCAAAAAGAACTCGATTCAATGCTAAAACCTTTTAAAGAAAATCTGAATGATTTCGGGCAAAAAATGGAAGATGTAAAAAAACAAAATACAGAGCTGAAAACTCATATTGAAATACTCAAAAACTCAAGTGAAACCTTATCTAAAGATGCCCAAAATCTAACGGAAGCTTTACGCGGAAATTCCAAAATCCAGGGTAACTGGGGTGAGGTCATACTCAAGCGTATTCTTGAGGCTTCAGGGCTTGAAGAGGGGTTTGGCTATACAATGCAAGATTGTTTTACTGTTGATAACAATAGATATTTTACGGATTGCATCGTGAGGCTTCCTGAGGATAAAAATATCATTATTGACTCTAAGGTGTCATTGATTCCTTTACAAAATTATTATCAGGCTCGAGATGAGCAACAGCGTTCACAGAGCTTAAAAGAGCTTGAACGTTCTGTCAAAAATCACATTGATGAGCTTGATAAAAAGGCATATTACAATATTCCTGATGTAAACAGTGCTGATTATGTTTTGATGTTTATGCCTGTTGAGAGTGGATTTACGGTACTTATGGCAGAGTTTGACGGTCTTTTGGAATACGCTTGGAAAAGACGTATTTTGCTGGTCAGTCCGTCTTCTTTGATGGTTGCTTTGCGTACTGTGGAGATGTTTTGGAAGCAAGAAAAACAAACCAAAAATATCCAGGAAATAGTAAGAGTCGGCGGCAATTTGTATGATAAATTTGCAGGCGTTGTCGAAGAACTCAATAATATGGCCGCAGGAATTAAAAAAACTCAAGACGGCTGGACTAAGGCTATGAGTAGGATACAAGGGCATGGTGGGATAGCATCACAAGCAGAAAGACTAAAAGAATTGGGGGCAAAAACCCAAAAACAGATTTCAAAAGATTTGATAGAGGTAGAAGAATGAGCGAGAAAGTCGAAATTGATCTGAGTAAAAGTATTCCTTTGGATTTGGATAAGTCAGCCAAAATTCATTTTATTGCAATTGGCGGAATAGGTGTAAGCGCAATAGCCAAGTGCTTTTTAGAGCTGAGCTTTAAGGTATCGGGGTCTGATGTTAAAGAAAACAAAAACACCATTCTTTTAAAAGAAATGGGTGCAGAGATTTTTCTTGGGCATAATGAATCAAATGTTGTTGGTGCAGATTTTGTTATTGCAAGTTCTGCCATAAAAGCCGACAATCCTGAGGTTATCAACGCCAAAAAGCTTAATATTCCTATTTATCACCGTTCACAAGGGCTTAATGCTATTTTGCGCGGTGTGGGGCAGGCACAAAAGCCCGTGTCTATAGGACTTTCAGGTACTCATGGGAAAACCACGACAACAGGTATGGCCAGTCTTATTTTTGAGCTTTGTGCCAAAGATCCTACAGTTTTGATAGGCGGTATTTTGCCTCAATTTGGAACTAATGCAAAAGTGGGCAAAGGTGGTTATGCAATAGCAGAGCTTGATGAAAGTGATGGAACAATCGTCCAGTATTCTCCCGATATTACCGTTGTGACAAATCTTGAGGCAGATCATCTTGATCATTATGTTGATGGATTCAAGCAAGTTTAGGCTACGATTCAAAAATTTACG
>JAQUTS010000138.1 GCA_028694275.1 Candidatus Gastranaerophilales bacterium | reverse complement strand
TACCAAATAGCCCGCTGCTTCCGTGATGAAGATCTTCGCGCGGATAGACAGCCTGAATTCACACAAGTTGACATCGAGATGTCTTTTGTCGAACAAAATGATGTCCTAAAAATGGCAGAAGGCCTTGTCAAAGAAGCTTTTGCACAAGCAGGAGTCGAGGTCGAACTTCCACTCAAAAGACTAACCTGGCAAGAAGCTATGGACAGATTCGGCTCAGACAAACCTGATACACGCTTTGGATTAGAGCTTTTTGATGTATCAGATATTATGGAAAAAAGCGAGTTTGGCGCATTTTCAGATACTGTCAAATCAGGCGGAACAGTTAGAGCACTCAAAATTGAAGGTATTGCAGATTATTCACGTAAAGACATGGATGATTTGCGTAATCTTGCAGTATCTTATGGAGCCAAAGGGCTTGCTTGGATTACATACGCTCAAGATGGTTCTTTAAAATCGGCCATTACAAAGTTTCTAACAGAAGATGAAATTTCTCAAATCACGGCAAAAGCTGAAGCAAAACCCGGCGATGTGGTCTTTTTTGTGGCTGACAAAGCCAAAACCGCATTTGATGTTTTGGGCAGATTGAGATTATATTTTGGTGAAAAACTCAACCTCATCGACAAGTCAAAACATGACTTGCTTTGGGTTGTTGATTTCCCAATGTTTGAGTATTCAGAAGAAAACGGAAGATATGTAGCAATGCATCACCCGTTTACTTCCCCAAAACCTGAAGATATCGAAAAAATTGAAACAGACCCTGCCAACTGCAAAGCAAATGCATATGATATCGTTTATAACGGTAATGAAATAGGCGGCGGCAGCGTAAGAATCCACTCATCAGAAGTTCAACAAAAAGTCTTCGAAGCTCTTGGATTCACAGAAGAACAAATTCAAGAAAAATTCGGATTTATGGTAAACGCTTTCAAATACGGTACACCTCCGCATGCGGGTCTTGCTTTTGGATTGGACAGAATTGTGGCACTTCTTGCCAAATGTGATTCTATTCGTGAAGTAATCGCCTTCCCGAAAAATTCACAAGCAAAATGCCTTATGACAGATGCACCTGTTCACGCATCAGAAGAACAGCTTCTTGAGCTCAAATTGAGAATGATTCCTGTCAAAAAATAGCTATAACTCTTTTACCATTGGCGAAATCGGACCTTTGTCTATTCGATAAACTCGAAGAGCACTAGATACAGGCCCTGCCTTGGTAGAATCAAGAGGATCCACCTGCCCTAAAGGCTTGGCGTAACCTCTGTGCTTTTTATGCAGCTTTTGCCAAAGAGGATTTTTTACTTGCTCTTTTTGCACATCAAGATCACAGACACTCATATGTAAATGCCAAACAGCGGTCTCACCTGTTGCACCAACATATCCAACAGTATCTTTTGTGCTTACTTCACTGCCTAATTCAGGCAAAGTTACAGGCTTAAATTTACTGTAATCTTCAGCTCTGGCCAAATGATTATATCCGTATATTTTTCCGTCATAGCCCATTATTTTTACATGATTAGGTTCAAGATTATCATTTGGGTTGGCTTTTTCAACATAAACAACAATACCATCGGTTACAGGCTGGACGGGTACAGGTTTTTTAGGTTTACGTCCATATAAAGAAGCATACACATCAACACCCAAATGAACACGCCCAAAAGGCCTTGGAGAGCCAAAATGGCCAGTATCACCAATATAAGGCTTGAAATGAGGATTTATCGGAGGAGAAAAAGAAGGCTTAATTTGCTTATTTAAAACCCTTTCCTTTAAAACCTGTAAACAACTGTCATCATAAAAAAAAGTCTTGCCCCCTCTTGTATCATTAAACACGTTTTCTTTTAAACCATGAGTAATTTTTTGAGTTACAGAGGGTAAATTTTCAAACGCTTTGCCCGATTGTTTTTGGAAAGTATCCACCCCTAAAGACAACGGATGACACAACATAAAAAGACCAATAGTAGCTTGCGCCATTCTTTTGATTTTTGCTTTTGGTGTATAAAAACTATTACTTACCTTCATGACAAATCTTTCTCCATTGCTTTGTCATAAAAAAGCTAAAACAAAGAAATTGACAGTTTGTTAAGATAAATTTAATTGTGAAGATAATCACTGTTGAAATATCGCTCTTGTATCGCATGTTTTTTAAGCATTTTTAAGCTTAAATACCCTTTATAGTTTATTTACAGTATCTTTGGGGAAATATGTAAATAATTGTGAAAAATACACTTGCAATTAATTTCTTTATGTTGTATAGTTAATAGTGAATTAAATCACGATTACTTATAGACAATAAAATGAGGTAAGAAATTCATGGCTACTAAAGAAAATCCGGATGTAGAAAAATTGGAAAAAGCTTTGAATAAAAGCGATAAAGTAACAAACAACGAAGAACTTGAGTTACTCATCGCAAGAGTATCAAAAGCACAGAAGATTTTTTCCACATACACACAAGAACAAGTTGACAAAATATTCAGAGCTGCGTCATTAGCAGCTAATAACGCCCGTATTCCATTGGCCAAAATGGCTGTTGCTGAAACAGGCATGGGTATTGTTGAAGATAAAGTTATCAAAAACCACTTTGCTTCAGAATACATTTACAACAAATTCAAAAACGTAAAAACTTGCGGTCTTATTGAAGAAGACAAACCAAACGGAATCAAAAAAGTCGCAGACCCTATCGGTGTTTTAGCAGGTGTTATCCCAACTACAAACCCAACTTCAACTGCAATTTTTAAATCATTGATTTCTTTAAAAACAAGAAACGGAATCATCTTCTCACCACACCCAAGAGCTAAAAACTGCACAATCGAAGCAGCAAAAATAGTTCTTGCAGCAGCTGTAAAAGCAGGTGCTCCTGAGGGAATTATCGGATGGATTGATGAACCTTCTGTTGAATTGTCAAATAACTTGATGAAACACAAAGACATCGACGCTATATTGGCAACAGGCGGCCCTGGCATGGTATGTGCGGCGTACTCTTCGGGTAAACCTGCCCTTGGCGTTGGCCCAGGTAACACACCTGCTGTAATTGATGAAACTGCAGATATCAAAATGGCTGTAAGTTCAGTCCTTTTGAGTAAGACATTCGACAATGGCGTAATTTGCGCATCAGAGCAAGCTATCGTAGCTGTTGACAGTGTTTATGAAGCAGTTAAAAACGAGCTTCAATATAGAGGTGCTTACTTACTTAATGAAAAAGAAAAAGAGAAAGTTGCAAACACAATCATCATCAACGGAAGATTGAATGCAGCAATCGTTGGTCAGCCTGCATACAAAATTGCAGAACTTGCAGGAATCACAGTTCCTGAATCTGCAAAAGTTTTGGTAGGCGAAGCTAATGATATTTGTGAAGAAGAATCATTCGCTCACGAAAAACTTTCTCCTGTTTTGGCACTTTACAGAGCCAAAGATTTTGAAGATGCAACTCAAAAAGCATTTGAACTTGTTGATTTCGGAGGAGCAGGCCACACCTCTGTTCTATATACTGATGAAAGAAAACAAGACAGAATCAAATACTTCTCACAAAAACTACACACCAGCAGAATTTTGATCAACTCACCATCATCTCACGGTGCAATCGGTGATCTTTACAACTTCAGACTAGAGCCATCTTTGACTCTCGGTTGCGGATCTTGGGGCGGAAACTCTGTTTCTGAGAACGTAGGAGTTAAACACCTTATTAACGTCAAAACTGTTGCTGAAAGGAGAGAAAACATGCTCTGGTTCAAAGTTCCGCCAAAAATATACATCAAAAGAGGTGCTACAGATCTAGCACTAAGAGAACTCAAAGGAAAGAAAAAAGCGTTTATCGTAACAGATAGATACTTATTCAACTCAGGTACTACGGCTAATATTACTAATGTTCTGGATGAAATCGGCGTTGATTACCAAATCTTCTTCGACGTAAAACCGGATCCGACTATTGCAACTATCAACGATGCTCTTATGATGGTAAGAACATACGAACCGGATGTTATCATCGCTCTAGGCGGCGGCTCTCCTATGGATGCTGCGAAAATTATTTGGTTAATGTATGAACAACCTGAAACAGACTTCAACGATATCGCAATGAGATTCTTAGACATCAGAAAAAGAATCTGCGTGATTCCTGATCTTGGAGAAAAAGCTGACTTGGTCGCTATTCCGACAACATCAGGTACAGGTTCTGAAGTTACACCGTTTGCGGTTATCACCGATGATGAAACTCACATCAAATACCCAATCGCAGACTATGCGCTAACACCAACTATGGCTATCATTGATGCCAACTTGGTAGATTCTATGCCACAAGGCTTGTGTGCGGCATCAGGTATTGATGCTTTGACTCACGCTTTAGAAGCTTATGTATCAGCGTTAGCAACTAACTTCACAAACTCAAACGCACTTGAAGCGACAAAATTAATCTTCAGATATTTACCGCGTTCATATAAAGAAGGTAAAAACGATCCTATCGCTCGTGAAAAAATGCACTATGCATCAACACTTGCAGGTATGTCTTTCGCTAATGTGAACACCAAAAAAAATGATGCTAGCCCTCTAAAAATATCAGCAATCGCTTTTTCGTCTAAAAGATCCAATCCCAGTCTTGAAGTGGATATCGATAATAT
>JAQUTS010000137.1 GCA_028694275.1 Candidatus Gastranaerophilales bacterium | reverse complement strand
CAAAGCGACAACAACAGAAAAAATGGACTCTATAGGCCAAGAACTTGCTATCGCATCACAGGCAGTTTGCCTGCTTGAAGCCAAAAACATGTCTTGCAGCTCAAATGAAGCTTGTGACTAATATACAGGTCTATTTGTTGAAGCTGAGTATAAGTTTTTAATTTTGGCACGCCCAATTAGGCTATTTGGATGAAAAAATGTAAATTATATTTAATAAAGTATCAACTTTTTGCCTGTAATGATTTAAAATATATAGAGGTCTGAGAAAAGGACAATTATTATGGTAGTGACATTAAATACAGCAATTTCAACTCCAAGAGCAAGCAAAGTTCAAAAAACGAACTTTAAAGCTTTGCCTATAGAAAAGATTATCAAAAATGATTCCTATGCAGATATGTTTAGAACAGATGTATCCAAAGGAAAATATAAAAAAACAGAAGAAAATGTGAGTCATCTTACCATTGCATATAAAAGAACAAAGGACCTTGGAGTTAAGTTCTTTTTAGAAGATGTTGCAAAAAAATGGGGCGTTAAATTCGCTTAGGCGATAATACCTTGCAGTTTTTCAGAAAGTTTGCTTCCTAAAATAGCACCGACACCCATTCCGATGAGTGATCCTGTAGCACCAGCATATTTGGCACCTATTGCACCGCCATAACCAATACCTACAAGTGTTGATGTTGCATTGATGCTTGATTTGACAGTCTGTTTGGCAGTATTACCTGCTTGTTCACCAATAGTTTCACCTTTGTTCATAGCTTTGAATATTTTTGGTATTTCAAGAAGGGCTATCGCTGCCACGCTCAAAAGAGGAAGCCTTTTCATTGCGCGGGCTGTGATTTCCCCGCCGAATATTTTACTTTTGAATTGATAGGCTTTTGCAAAATCCCCTTTGAAATCTTTTATTTTTTCAACGCTTTTAACATCTATTTTTTCTATGCCGAAAATATTCTGCACCTTTTCACCAAATTTAGTGTTGTCCAAGGTCAATTTGTCCATATTATACAGTTTTTCGGCAAATTTGTTACCTTTGTCGATGCTTTTGTGGAGCCTTTTTTCTACCCAAGTTCCACGGAAGAATGAAAACGCATGTTGGTGAGTTTTTCTGTTGTACAAAGGGTCATATTTGTAAGTTTTATCTGTCAGGCCGCGGATTTGGTTTGTCGCACTTTCAATATCACGCATATCTTCAGGCAAATTCATAAGGGCAAGACCCACAAGCCCTACGGCGGGAAGGGTATCGCCATTGTCCATTTTATCGCCAAGTGAGGCGATACGGCGTATCGGGGGTAATGATTCAAGGGCGTAGAACAATCCTTTATCAGTGGTATCGGCCTTTTTGACGTGCTCTTTGACCATCCTCACATCTTGTTGGATTTGAGGATATTTTTGTTCTTGATTGTAAAAAAGAACCTGACTTACCACCTTGACATAACCTTATATTGCGCAAAAAAGTTAACCTTGTCTTGAAATACTGACGGCTCTGAGTTTTTCACTTCGCTCCAATTTTTTACAAAAAATTTACGCTTCGATAAACCCCTCGCGAGAACAGCGTTCGGGCTTTGCCCTCAGCCTTGTCAGATTTCGCTACATATATAAAAACTTTTTTTATACAAAAATTGCTAAAGATTGCCCATGCGGCTAATCATATCAAAGCAAAAACTCTTTACCAAAGCTACAAGGCAACAACTCAGAAATAGTATACTCTACCATCTCATCGCCGTCTTTGAGCACAATGATTGCATCCTTTGAAAACTCGTATATCCACTGGCGACACGCCCCGCAAGGTGCGCATTTATCAGCTTCAAGACTTGCTATTGCTATTTTTTTGACTTGAGAGGCAATCCCTTGTGCCACAGCTGTTGAGATGGCATTTCTTTCTGCACACAAAGACAATCCATAGCTCGCATTTTCAACATTACAGCCTGTCACAACTTGCCCATCATCGAATAACACAGCAGCCCCGACATGAAATTTGGAATAAGGAGCATAGGCATTTTGAGCCGCCTCAAGAGCTAATTTTATAAGTTCTTTGTTTTGCATAATTTTACCTTTGCGGAATTATTTTTGTCTTTTTGAAGCCGCATCAACAAGGCCAAAAAACAACGGGTGCGAATGCTCGGGACGTGATTTGAACTCAGGATGGAATTGAGACGCCACAAACCAGTCATTTTCAGGCAATTCAATCATCTCAACAAGTTTGCCGTCAGGCGATAATCCTGAGAACACAAGTCCTTTTTCTGCAAGCAAAGCTCTGTATTTGTTATTGACTTCGTATCTATGGCGATGACGTTCTGAAATTACGTCTGCCTTGTAGGCTTTGTACGATTTTGTACCTTTTTGCAAATGACAATCATACGCGCCAAGTCTCATTGTTCCGCCATAATCCTGTATATCTTCTTGTTCTGACATAAGAGCAATCACAGGGTGCTCTGAGCTCTCATCAAATTCTGAACTGTTTGCACCGTCAAGGCCTGCAACATTGCGGGCGTACTCAATTACGGCACATTGCATACCGAGGCACAATCCCAAGAACGGGAAATTGTTCTCACGAGCATATCTAATGACATTTACTTTGCCCTCAATACCTCTTATACCAAAGCCTCCCGGAACAACAACACCATCAAAGCCTTCTAAAACTTTGGCTGTTTTTTCCATATCAAGACATTCTTCCGCTGAGACAAATTCCACTTCAACTTTGGCATTGATAGCAGCTCCTGCGTGCTTTAGGGCTTCTACAACAGAAATATAAGCATCTGATAATTTTGTGTATTTTCCTGCAATACCGATTTTTACGGTTTTGCTTGGGTTTTTGATTTTTGAAAGCATATTTTTCCATGCCTTTAACTCAGGTTCTTTGTCCTTAAGATTGAATCTTTTCAACACCAAAGAAGCAAGATTTTGCTCTTCTAAAGCCATCGGTACTTCATAAATTGTATCAAGGTCACGGCACTCAATAACGGCCTCAGGCGCAACGTTAGTGAACAATGCCAATTTGGATTTTTCGGTTTCAGGAATAGGTGTTTGCGTACGGCAAACAAGAACATCAGGCTGAACACCGTAGCTTCTCATCGTAATAACACTGTGTTGAGACGGTTTTGTTTTGAGCTCACCTGCCGTGTTCAAATAAGGAAGCAAAGTAACATGGATATAAATCACATTTTCAATACCGACATCAAATCTGAATTGGCGAATGGCTTCAATAAACGGCAAACCCTCGATGTCACCTACGGTTCCGCCGATTTCGCAAATCAAAAAATCAGGCTCTGATTTGGACGCTTCTTTAATACGGCTTTTGATTTCATTTGTAATATGAGGAATAGTCTGCACTGTCGCACCAAGATAATCACCTCGGCGTTCTTTATTGATAACGCTTAAGTACACACTTCCTGATGTCACATTATTAGCCTTGGATAAACTTGTATCGGTAAATCTCTCATAATGCCCAAGATCAAGATCCGTCTCGGCTCCATCATCCGTTACAAAAACCTCCCCATGCTGAAAAGGACTCATCGTCCCCGGGTCAACGTTTATGTAAGGGTCAAATTTTTGAATTTTGACACTGTATCCTCTTGCAGTCAAAAGTTTTCCCAATGACGCAGCGACAATACCCTTACCTAAAGAGCTTACAACTCCTCCTGTAACGAAAATGTATTTTGTACTCATTTACTTCCTACCCTCTAAAAAATAATCTAGTTTTAGTTGATTTTAGGCACCTTAAAAAATCCGTCTTCTTCTTGCGGTGCATTAGACAATAATTCTTCCTTGGTATTTTTATAGTTAACGATATCTTCTCTTACGACATTAACCTGCGGATAAGGATGAGCCATAGGTTCAACATCAGTTGTATCGACTTCGTTTAGCTGGTTTACATGTTCTATAATATCGCCAAGTTGCTTAGTGAATTTTTCTTTTTCTTCCTCTGTGAGTTCAATGCGCGCCAAATTGGCTACATGCTCAACATCTTTTTTATTAATCACTTCTATAATCTCCGTTCGTTATACTTATATTTTTAGCATGATTAAGGTATAATTTCTACATTTTAATATAACTTTATTTAAATCAGCCCATAATCCCTAATGGCTATATTCCCTATTTTGAGTGATTATAAGCAAAAATTATAGCCTGTTGCATACTATCCGGTGAGGCTATATTTTGGCCCGCAATATCAAAGGCCGTTCCATGCGCGGGTGATGTCCTGAGAACCTCAAGACCGACAGTAACATTCACTGTATTGGCAAGATCAATAGATTTAACAGCGCAAAGCCCCTGATCATGATATGTGGCCACATAACAATCATAAGGCTGTTTTTGAGCTTTTTTATACGCAGTTGCCGCCTTGGAAAAAAGCATATCAGCAGCAAAAGGCCCTTCTATATGCATGCCTTTTGCTCTCAAATACTCAATTGCAGGCAAAAATTCTTCTTGTTCCTCGCTCCCTAAAAGCCCATCCTCGCCGGCATGCGGGTTTAATCCGCAAAGAGCAATACGAGGTGATGGCATGCCCAGTTTTTGCAATGCCTGATGAAGTTTTTCAACTTCGCCCGCAATAAAATCCCTCTGCAAAAGCGAAGGAACATCTTTAATCGGCACATGCCTTGTCAAAAGCAAAACCCTAAAATCACCCGCCA
>JAQUTS010000136.1 GCA_028694275.1 Candidatus Gastranaerophilales bacterium | reverse complement strand
TAGTACTTATTGTTCTATGGACAATTTTAGCCTATAACGGCTTTATTACTTTTAAAAATAGGGCAAAAGAAGCATGGTCTGACATTGATGTTCAGCTAAAAAGGAGGTATGACTTGATACCTAATTTGGTTGAAACAGTAAAAGGTTACGCCAAGCATGAAAAAGAAGTTTTTGAGCAAGTTACCAAAGCAAGAGCAGAAGCGATGTCGGCTTCTGGAATGATAGAAAAAGCAGAGGCTGAAAATCAGCTTTCAAATACCTTAAAAAGTTTGTTTGCGGTTTCTGAAAGTTATCCGGAATTAAAGGCTTCTCAAAACTTTTTGGAATTACAAAGAGAATTAACTGATACTGAAAATAAAATACAGGCAGCTAGAAGGTTTTATAACACAAATGTCAGGGATTTGAATATAAAAATAGAACAATTCCCTGCAAATTTGATAGCTAATGCTTTTAATTTTAAGCAAATGGAACTATTTGAGGCTGCTGTAACCGAAAAAGATCCTGTTCAAGTTACATTTTAATGGCATTAATTTATACACAAGCAGATTCAAACACACGAAAAACCTGGTTTTTATTAACTGGGTTTTTGGTCTTTATTATAGCTATTGGATGGCTGTTTAGCTATATTTTAGACGACAGCATTATTTTATATGTGGCAGTAGCCTTGAGTATTATTTCCAGTTTTGCAAGCTATTGGTGGTCTGACAAGATTGTTTTAGCAAACTATAACGCCCAACTAGTAGAGCACGATAAAAACCCAGAGCTTTACCATATTGTAGAAAATCTTTGTATAACAGCCGGTCTTCCTATTCCTAAAATATACATAATAACTTCAATGCAGCCTAATGCTTTTGCAACCGGACGCGACAAAAATCACGCTGTGGTTGCTGTAACCCAAGGGCTTTTGCAAAAGTTAAACAAAACAGAGCTTGAGGGAGTAATAGCTCATGAATTGTCGCATATTGGAAATAAAGATATGCTTTTATCTACGGTTGTGGCAGTTTTGGCGGGAACCATTGCTATTTTGGCAAATTTTTTCTTAAGAATAAGCATGTTTGGTGGCAACAGAAAAAATGACAGGGAGGGAAATAGTGGAATTATTATGATATTATTAGGAGTTGCAGCTGCCATATTAGCTCCCTTAGCAGCCACAATGGTGCAGTTGGCTATTTCAAGAAAAAGAGAGTTTTTGGCTGATGCGGATGCGGTACTTCTTACTAGATACCCTGAAGGCTTGGCTATGGCTTTAGAAAAAATATCGCAAGACTCAACCCCGATTAAAATTACCAACGACGCTACAGCTGCAATGTTCATTGATTCCCCATACAAAGGCAAACAGAAAACTAGTTGGATTACAAAACTATTTATGACCCATCCTCCAGCGGAAGAGCGAATAAGAGCCTTAAGAAATATGGGCACATAATCGAGCTGAAATGAGCTTGCACCCGACTTTTAAAAAATAAATAAGAAACATTAATAAATATTATGATTGAAGTTGAAAAAAAGTTTTTATTAACAAAAGAACAACAAGAGTCACTTGTTTGCGATGCTAATTATTTAACAGAAAAAGTTTTTACTGATATTTACTACGATACAGCTGACTACAAACTTACTTTGCAAGATAATTGGCTACGCCAAAGGGGTGATAAATTTGAGTTAAAGTTAGCTTTGCAAAAAGGTTGGGAAAGAAAGGTTGATTTGTATGATGAAATTGAGGACGAAACAAAGATAAGAGAGTTTTTGAATTTTTCAGGTTGCAAAACAACCGAAGATTTGTTGGCAGAAAATGGCTATTCAAAGTTTTGCATTTGTAAAACCACCAGAAAAAAATACAAAAAGGATGATTTTAATATAGATATAGATTTTGTGGAATTTGGGGGCTTTGATTACAGTCTTGCAGAAATTGAATTAATAGTGCAAGATAAAACACATACACCAAAAGCCTTGGAAGATATAATTAGTTTTGCAAAACAAAAAGGATTAACTGACGAATATGTTAGAGGTAAGGTGTTAGTCTATCTTAAAGAAAGAAAACCGAAACATTTTGATGCCTTAGCAAAAGCTGGAGTCATCAAAGCTTAAAGCAAAATGGAGGAGTCGCATAGTGGCTATTGCAACGCCCTGGAAAGGCGTGACCTTAACGGGTCTCGTGGGTTCGAGTCCCACTTCCTCCGCTCGTAAATTAGAACATCACGTAAGTGGTGTTTTAATTTACGATTTAGGTGGGACTCGAACCCACGAGGGGTGGGTCGGAGGGGACACTTGGTGTCCCCTCCGTGTAGGAAATTATTCAAAACCGCGGGTTTTGAAGGAGGAGCGTAGCGACGACGGGTTCTAGTTCGCCAGCAGGGGAACGGAGTCCCGCCTCCTCCGCCAATATATTTATATCATAAAAACCTGATTGTTTTAGGTAAAATATAATCTCTGTAATCATAAAAAGTATAAAATAAAAATCCCCAAGCATATTTAAATTTGCTTGGGGATAATAGTTATATACAGATTGTATGTTTGCTTATAACTATTTTGTTATAAGTTTAGCTACCTTTCTTGCCTCATCAAACCATCCTTGATCTACGCACACAGCAACCAGTTTTTCAAGCTCGGCAGTGCTCAGCTCTCTGTTGAGAAGTTCAGTTGTTTTTTGTGCACCAAAAAGTGATCCCTCCTCTACGTACTTGGCAACCAGCTTTTCAATTTTCTCAGTCCTTTGAGGCTCTGCAAGAAGCTTGGCCACCTTTTGTGCATCACTAAGCAATCCTAGCTCCACGCACTTGGCAAGCAGCTTTTCAAGTTCCTCAGTCCTTTGAGGCTCTGCAAGAAGCTTGGCCACCTTTCCTGCCTCATAAAACCATCCTTGCTTTACGTACTTGGCAAGCAGCTTTTCAAGCTCGGCAGTCCTTTGAGGCTCTGCAAGAAGATTAGCTATCTCTCGTATACCAAAAAGTGATCCCTCCTCCACGCACTTGGCAAGTATCTTTTCAAGCTCATCGGTACTCAGCTCTCTGTTGAGAGCCTTGGCTGCCTTTTGTGCATCACTAAGCAATCCTAGCTCCACGCACTTGGCAAGTATCTTTTCAAGCTCATCGGTACTCAGCTCTCTGTTGAGAGCCTTGGCTGCCTTTTGTGTATTACTAAGCGATCCCCGTTCCACGCACTTGGCAAGTATCTTTTCAAGCTCAGCAGCACTTAGCTCTTGGTTGAGAAACCTGGCTATCTTTCGTGCATCACTGATCCATCCTTGATCTACGCACACAGCAACCATTTTTTCAAGCTCAGCAGCACTTAGCTCTTGGTTGAGAAACTCGGCTGCCTTTTGTGCACCAAAAAGTGATCCCTCCTCCACGCACTTGGCAAGCAGCTTTTCAAGTTCCTCAGTCCTTTGAGGCTCAGCAAGAAGATTAGCCGCTTTTATAATAGTGGCAAAAATACTCCCTATTTTGCAAATCAAGCAATAGGTTTCATAACTGATAGTTGTCATAAGACTTCCTTTTATTGTAGAAAGGGGTTGAGAATGGAATTCTTTTATTGTTATTCCAGTTTGTAAAATATCTGTATATACAATATAACTATATTTGAAAAATGTCAATATGAAAAGTATTAATAAAATTTTTATTATAAAAAAAGGATGACATCGTGTCATCCTTTTTACGTTAAAACCATGCCTTGGATTCAACGTAAATTTGATCAAGAGAAACTTCTGTTTCTTTATTATTTTTGCTCCCTACAATAAAACGAGGGATTACTATCAGTTCTCCACGTCTTTCTTGAAGGAATTTAATTACGGCGCGATAAATTCCAACAGTAGCAGGAATCAGTCCTGTTTGGAAAATATGCAATTCGCATCCATTGCTTTTTTTCATTTCCAAGTTCAGCAAATCCCACAAATAAGAAAAACGAAGTTCCTTTTTGCAAATCTCTTCAACTCTTTTATGTTGGAGGAGGTCTACAAAATTAGAAAGGAACCACCAAGTTCTTCTGAAAGCATAGTCTTCCTGCTCAGCTCCAGAAAGATTGCGTTTTGAAACCATAATATTTTGGAGAAGATATCCGTCTGTTATAGCATCTAAAGCAACATGACGTAAAGAAATTGATCCAACTTTCATTTTAAAGAGATTTTTAAGTATATCTGCTTTTGAAAGTTCTGGTAAGGAGTAAACAGGAAACGGACAACCTTCTGTGCCGTCGTTGTAGACGATGCGCAAACTTGCTGAAAGTTGTGAATTATCCGCAAAGATGTAATCCCGTACCACCTCAGTAAAGATCTCATGGCGCAAATAAGAAACAGCCAATGGCTGTCCCGTTCTTAAAGATTTTTGGATTTGCGCATGCGTACGCGCAATTTCCTCCGGTCTTTTGACCATATAGGTTTCCAAATCAAAGTCATTTGGATCAATACTGAAGTGAAATCCCGGACCTACCGAATGAAATCTAGCCTTGGCAGGACTCATTTCAATTGGTTCGTTTGATGACGATTGATCTGGAATAATCATAGCCACCAAGCCGGTTGATACACCTTGCCTTTTTTGTAGCAACTTCTTTGTCTCTTTTAAGAATTCCGGCATTTCATCTGGAAGTACAAAAGGCACAACAATACCGCTTGGTAAAGTCAGTGCCGACAAAAGGGTTTTGCTGTTTTGGCCGGTAATCTCGCCAATCCATTTAACACTGGT
>JAQUTS010000135.1 GCA_028694275.1 Candidatus Gastranaerophilales bacterium | reverse complement strand
CATCTGCTATGGCAGCAGGTGCAATTGTTGAGATGGCAGGCGGGACAAATGAGCAGATTGTTGAGTCTGTTGCTCTCGCGCTAAAAAATATCCTTGGGCTTGTGTGCGATCCTATTGCAGGCATGGTGGAGATTCCTTGTATGAAGCGTAATGCTTTTTTGGCGGTGCATGCTTTTGTTGCGGCGCAGATGGTTCTTTGCGGAATCAAATCTGCAGTCCCTGCTGATGAAGTAGTTGACTCGCTCAAGCAAATAGGAGTTTTGATGTCACCTTTGCTCAAAGAATGTTCTCAAGCAGGCCTTGCAACCACAAAAACAGGTCTTGAAATTCAGAAAAAAATAGATTTGCTTTAGTTTTTGTCAAAAAAACATTTTTTTAAACCCTCTTGAAACTATTGTTTTGAGAGGGTTTAAGGTTTTATTGTAAAGAAAATGTTACAAAGTCAGGCATTTTTTTAAAGTTTTTTCAAAACATTGACGATACATAAAATGTGAATCGTTGGTTTAAAAATATTTTCTAAGGAGAAATCGTCGAATGTGTATGTCAGTTAAAAAAATTGAAGAACGTATTTCTACTGCGAAAAATGAAGTTTTAGAACAAAAGCTTCACAAACTAACAAAATCTGAAAACATTGATAACTATGCTCTATGTATGGTTAACGACAGATACGGTTTCGGTTTAATTTATGCTATTTCAACTCTTGTTTTGGGAGTTGTCAAAATCAAAGAAAGGTGGTCAGAACTTACAAAAACTCAAAAGCTCGTCGAAGCTTATTCGGCATAAAGGTTAGGTTAAAAAAACAAAATGGTTATGGTTTAGGACTGTAAGAACAGTCAAATGGTTAAAAAAGTGTAAAGGAGTCAAAAGTTATGGGTATTTCATCAAATCAGGCGCGATTTCTCGCGTTGACCGCTCGTCAGGTGGATCTAGAATATCGTACTCAGCAAATCTGTCAAAGACGTCTAAGATTAGCTTCAGAATTGGAGACAGTAGCAACACAGTACAACAATCAAATTTCAAACAGATCATTGTATGCATACAACACAACAAACAGTGGTATTAGTGCATTAACTCTTGCTAATTTGAAGAATTTAACAGATACAAACGGAAATCAATATGGTGTCATAGGTCAAGATGCATCAAGTGTGTATCAAAATGTCACATATGCATCAGGAACATTGTCAGTAGGTACAAAAACATATAATGCTGCAGCATTGGGTCTTGACAGTACAGCATCAGAAGAAGATTACGTTGAAGCAGCATTGCGTCAAGGTTTGATATCTGTTGCAACAGTTGCTGATGAGTACACTCAAGAGGTAGTTACTGTTGGTGGTACTAATTATGAGGTCAAAGACTGGAGAACATTGCCAAATATCGCTGATGAATTGTACAAAGGTGATGATGCGACAGCAGAAAACAAATACGAAAGAACAGTTACTCAGATCAACGCTCAGGACAAAAAGCTTCAATTGGAGCAAGCATCCATCGAAGTAGAGTACAAAGCAGTAACATCAGAAAAAGAAGCGGTCAAAAAGATATTGGATACAAACGCTTCAACATCTTTCAAATACTTCAGCTAAAAAGTAGCATAAAGCTCAGATACGGGCATGCAAATGCCCAAAATCCGATAAAAAACGACAAATCCTTGGATAAAATTACCCCACATTTCAAGGAGAAGGCCTTGCCTTCAATAAAAAACGCAAAAAACCTTTACATTTTTATAAACCAAACCAAATTTCAAGCATCGTCTCAGGCGATGCTTTTTTATTTGCCATAAACCCTTGTGGGACTAAGAGTCAGCTACGCTGGGGATTGTAGGCGTTTTTGTCTTAAAATCCCATGCCTTAAATGTTTTCGGTCTTTAAAATGGCTGAAAATTAAAGATTATAACCTTTTTAGCGAAAATTCTATTGCCAAAGATTTTAAAATATGTATAATTGTATTTGTCTAGAAAAAGGAGGTTCCTAATGAATAAAGAAGAACTAGTAAAAGAGATTGCTAAAAAAGCAAAAGTTTCTCAAAAAGATGCAGCTGAAGTTTTGAATGCGACTTTAGACACGATTGAAAAGACAGTTTCTAAAGGTAAAAAAATCACGTTGGTTGGTTTCGGTACTTTTGAAGCAAGAAAAAGAGCAGCAAGAACTGGCCGTAATCCACAAACCGGTTCAGAAATCAAAATCCCTGCTAAAACTGTTCCTGCATTCTCAGCAGGTAAAAAATTCAAAGAATTGGTAAAATAGTTATTGGTTTCTTTGACAAATTTTGATCGATAAAAATTTATATAGTTTCAATTTGAACTTTATAAAATGGCTGTTTTTATCGGTTGACAAAATTCAAGAGAGGTCTCATTTTGGGGTCTCTCTTTTTTAGTCTTTAGAAACAACAAAAATAACTTCTTCTGTGAGTAGATTATTAAATATTTTGCGCAAAAAACCGTTTCTGACTTTTGCTCTTGTCATGCAGACGGTTTTTTCTATTTTGATTTTGTTCTTTTTTGCAAAGTCAAAAAAGTCATCTATTGTCAAAAGGTGAATGTTTGGGGTGTCAAACCATTCAAATGGAAGAATTTTTGATTTTGGCATTTTCCCGTTTATTAAAAGATAAAATCTCACTCTCCAATACCCAAAATTGGGGAAGCTTACGAAAGCTTTTTTGCCGACTCTTAGCATTTCTTGGATTACATAATCAGGTTTTTCTGTTGATTGGAGCGTTTGATTTAAGACTATATAGTCATAGGATTTGTCAGGGTATTCTTGAAGCCCCTCATCTATATCGCCCTGAACGACGGAGAGACCTTTTTCTAAGCACTTTATGACGTTGTCTTGGTTGATTTCTATCCCTCTTGAGTTGATTTTTTTGTCTTTCAAGAGCCTTAACAGTTCTCCATCACCACAGCCAAGATCCAAAACCGAAGATCCCTCTTCGATAAGATTGGAAATTATCGAGTAGTTAAGGTGTAATCCTTTTGAATTTGCGTAATGTTCGTTCATTTTTGCTCCTTCGTAAGAAAACTTTTTATAATCTTAGTTTGCGTTTCATATTCAAGCAAAAAGGCATCATGCCCGCAAGGGGATTCGATTTCACAGAAAGAAACATCTTTTTTGTTTCTCATAAGTGCGTTGACTATTTCTTTTGATTGATATGACGGGAAAAGCCAATCTGAGGAGAAGCACATTATCAAAAATTTTGCGTCTGTTTCGCTGAAAGCATTCTCCAGTGAGCCGTATTTTTTGGCTAAATCGAAGTAATCTACAGATTTTGTGATGTAAAGATAACTGTTGGCATCAAATCTATCCACAAAGACCTGCCCTTGATGTGCAAGATAGCTTTCAACTTCAAAATCTATATCAAAGTGAAAGTCGGGAGCTTCTTTGTTTTGGAATCTTCTTCCGAATTTTGAATGCATGGATTCTTGGCAAAGATATGTTATGTGTCCCACCATTCTTGCTATTGCCAAACCTTTTTCGGGCTTTTCGCCATCATAGTAGTTACCGTTGTTCCAATTTGGGTCTGATGTGATGGCATTTCTTCCTACAGCATTAAATGCAATTGCTTGTGCTGATAATCTGGATGTCGATGCAATTATAATTACATGAGTCACCATATCTTTGTGGGTGATAGCCCATTCCATAGCTTGCATTCCGCCCATAGAACCGCCTGCTACGCAGAGTTTTTTAACCCCGAGATGGTCAATGAGTTTTTTTTGTACTTTTACGACATCTTCAGTTGTAAATACAGGAAACTGGATTCCGTATACTTTGCCTGTTTCTGGGTTTATTGAAGATGGGCCTGTTGTTCCTTTGCAGCCGCCTAGCATGTTTGAGCAGATGACGAAGTACTTGTCTGTATCAAAAGCCTTGCCTGAGCCTACCATATCATCCCACCAGCCCGGTTTTTCATCACCTTTGTGGTAACCTGCTGCGTGAGCGTCACCTGTTAAAGCGTGTAAAAGCAATATTGCATTGTCTTTGTTTTCGTTTAGGGTGCCGTATGTTTCGTATGCAACTTGAACATTCTTGAGCTCTTTTCCTGAGTCAAGTTTGATTACATCTTCTATCTGAAAATATTTTGTTTCGACTATCGTCATTGTTGTGCTTTTTCCAGTGCTTGGTTAATATCATCCATTATGTCATCAAAGTCTTCAAGTCCGACAGATAAACGCATAAAATCATCCGAAACACCGCAGGCTTTTAGCTGTTCTTTTGATAATTGCCTGTGCGTGGTGAGATATGGGTATGTAATTATGCTTCGGCTGTCACCGATATTTGTTGTGTGTATTGTAATTTGAAGTGCATTGATGAATTTTTCACCTGCAGGGGATCCGCCTTTAACTCCAAACCCTAAAATAGAAGAGCATCCTTTTGGCATATATTTTTGTGCCATATCGTAGTATTTATTGCTTTTAAGACCCGGGTAGTTCACCCAAGAAACATAAGGATGTTTTTCAAGTTCTTTGGCAAGTTTAAGAGTGGTATCGCAGTGTCTTTGCATTCTAAGGCTTAGGGTTTCTACTCCGAGCAAAGTCAAATACGAGTTGAAAGGGCTTTGGCAAGAACCAAGATCTCTGAGATTTTGCACTCTTGCTTTTACGATAAAAGCCGCTTTGCCGAATGTTTGGGTGTACTTTACTCCGTGATAAGTTTCATCAGGTTCTGTAAGTTCTTTGAATTTGCCCGAG
>JAQUTS010000134.1 GCA_028694275.1 Candidatus Gastranaerophilales bacterium | reverse complement strand
CTCACACCTCGCGGCGCTAGATCCTAAATCTAGTGCGTCTACCAATTTCGCCACAGGCCCATATTCAGTTTTCAACTTTTTCGATATTCATACGGGCGAAATTGGTGATTTTTGTTTTTATCAAGTTGCCTTGCAACTTTAGCACCACAGGCCCATATTCAGGTTTCAATTTTTTCGATATTAATACGGGCGAAATTGGTGATTTTATTTTTATCAAGTTGCCTTGCAACTTTAGCACCACAGGCCCATATCATACTAACACAGTCAAAGCCAAGCTCAACCGTAAAAATAAGATACCATCAGAATATTTTAAACGCAAGTTTTTTTTTACCGTATAATGGAAATATGAGCAAGAATTTTATTAAAGAAAACTTACAAATATCCAAAATGGTAAATACAGGCTTGGGATTGGCAAAAGATGACGGTCTTACGGTTTTTGTAGAAGACGTTGTAACAGGCGATATCATTGATGCAAAGGTGATTTCGCATAACAAAAATTACCAAAAAGCTCTTATTGATCACATAAGAAAATCTTCTGATCACAGAGTGGAACCTTTTTGTTCTTTGGCAAATGTTTGCGGTGGCTGTCAGTGGCAATACATCAGCTATGACTACCAACTGGAGGCTAAAAGAGAGATTGTACAAGATTGTCTGCAAAAAATCGCCGGCATAGATGTTCATGTTCGCCCCACCATGCCCGCCTCCAATACCAAAAACTACAGATGCAAAGTTCAGTATCCTGTTGCTCAGACAAAAGTTTCTAAAAGGATTTTGGCCGGTTATTATAAAAAAGGCACGCATGAAATAATCAACATCAAGCATTGCCCCATCCAGCCCAAAATCATTGATGATGTGGTGCAGTTTTTCCGTGATAAAGCTCAAGAGCTTGAATTGACGGCATATGATGAGGCCAAGCATAAGGGTACTTTGCGTCATATTATCTTTAGGTATAGCAAATCAGAAAATAACATGGTTGTGACTTTGGTCGTTAATGATCGCAAAATTCATCAAAAAATCAGAGAGCTTGCAACTTTGATTTCTGAACAATTTCCAAGTGTAGTTGGGGTTGTTGCAAATTTTAATACAGATAAAACAAACAAAATCATTGGCGAAAAGTCACAAACAGTGATAGGCAAGGATTTTATTGTCGAAAAAATAAAAGGTGTGAAGTATAAGATTTCTGCGGGTAGTTTTTTTCAGGTAAATATAGACTCTGCCCAGAATATTCTTGATACGGTAAAAGAGCTTGTGCGCAAGAACTGCCAAAAGCCCAGAATTCTTGATGCATATTCAGGAGTGGGTACATTTGGCCTGTATTTGAGTTCTGTGGCTGATACCATTGTGGCAGTTGAGGATTATCCTCAGGCTGTTGCGGATGCTCAAGCCAACATCAAAATGAATATGGTTGACAATATAGAACTTATCGAGGGCGATGCCAAAAACATTTTCCTTAAGCTTGAAGCAGTTGGCGAAAAATTTGATTTGGTAATTATCGACCCTCCTCGAAAAGGCTGTGATGCAGAGGCTTTGGATAGTGTTTGTAATTTGTCTTCCAAGCATATTATTTACGTAAGCTGTAATCCTGCGACTTTGGCTAGGGATGCAAAAATATTACAAGAAAAAGGCTTTGAATTGAAATCAGCGCAACCTGTTGATATGTTTTGCCATACATATCATATAGAAACTGTGGCGTTTTTTGAGAAAAAATAGCAAAAGCGTATTGTTAAGTTCTGAAAAAGAATCTGTGTACCGTGCTATGTACAATTTTTTTTGTTTATAGTAAGCTTGTTTTTGCATTAAATTACGAAGTAAAATCGACAAAAAATATACTAGGAGATCACAATGAAAGTTATTTTGAAACAAACTATAGAAGCTTTAGGTGAAGAAGGCGATATCTTGGAAGTCAAAGATGGTTACGCAAGAAACTTCCTTTTGCCAAAAAACCTTGTTGAAATCGCAACAAAAGGTGCTTTGCAAAACAGAGAGCAAAATCTTCAAAGAATTCAGGCTAAAGCTGAAAAACTACATCAAGACGCTCTTGATAAAGCTGCAAAAATCGAAGCTTTGAAAACTCTTACTATCGACGCTAAAGCCGGTGAAAGCGGAAAGCTTTTCGGTGCGGTTACAACTAAAAAATTGGCAGAGCTTATCATTGAAAAAACTTCTATTGAAGTAGACAGAAGAAATATTTCTACTGATAAACCAATTAACCACGTAGGTGAATTCAGTATCAAAGTTAAAATTTCACCAAAAGTTTCTGCTCAATTAGGTGTTAGTGTTACAGCTTCTGAAATTATCAAAGAACAAATTGAAGTAGAAGCTGAAGAAACAGTAGAAGAATAACTCTTATGGGGTGGGGAATTGAAACTAAGTTACCCATACTCACAAAGAGAGATTTATCCCTAGTTTACACACCCGGTGTCGGGGAATGCTGTCTCAAAATAAAAGAAAATGCAAAAATGGTAATGGAATTGACCAATAAAGCAAATTCCATTGCCATTTTTGCTTTTGAAAATAAATCCGATCAGGCAAAAGAAAAAGCTGAAACATTTAGAATAAACGGGTTTGATGCTTATCCTATAATTTTAAAAAAATCCAAACTTTCAACTCAACGTATAATTGAAAGCTTGCGTCCTACTTTTGGATATTTTGATGTGACTTTGATTGATGAATCTTTGGATGAGTCAAAATTTAATACATATATCCCTAAAGTCCCTTTGTCATACGATGTTCCGATGGCAATTGATTTGTCTGATGATATAAAAACCGCGGCCGTTGAGCTTCATATGCATACACGAGGTGTTATTAAGCAGGCATGGTGCTATGATGAACCAAAGCTTGTTGGTGTTGTTTCAAACGGTAGTGCTGTTTTGGGGTTTGGCAAAATCGGCCCTGATGCTGCAATGCCTGTGATGGAAGGTAAAGCCGCTTTGTTCAAAAAATTCGGCGGAGTTGATGCAATTCCCATTTGTATTGATGCTTGTGATGTTGAAGAATTTAAAAATATTGTAAAGGTACTTGAGCCGACATTCTCAGGGCTCAATCTTGAAGATATTTGTGCTCCTGATTGTTTTGATGTGGAAGAAGAGCTTATCAAAGAAATGAATATCCCGATATTTCATGATGATCAGCATGGTACGGCAATTGTTGTTTTGGCAGGGCTTATTAATGCTCTTAAGCTTATCAAAAAAGACAAAACACAAGTCAAAGTTGTTTTCTCGGGTGCCGGAGCTGCTGCGATTGCTGTTTGTAAATTACTTTTGGCTTATGGCTTAAAAAATATTACTTTGACCGATATTAATGGTGCTATTTATAAAGGAAGAGAGCACAACGACAAATATCTGGAGCAAATGGCGCAAAAAACAAATCCTGAATCCGTAAAAGGAGCCCTAAAAGATGTTATTGTAGGGGCGGATGTTTTTATCGGTCTTTCTGCCCAAGGTGTTTTGACCCCTGATATGATAAAAACCATGGCGGATAAGCCTGTTATTTTTGCTCTTGCAAATCCAAATCCTGAGATTATGCCTGATATTGCAAAAGAAGCAGGTGCTTATATAATTGCAACAGGAAGAAGTGATTTTTCTAATCAAGTTAACAATTCTTTAGTTTTCCCGGGTGTTTTTAAGGGGATTTTGCAGTCTGATGTTAAGGTGATTGATGACACTATCAAAATAAAAGCCGCAGAAGCCTTGGCTCAAAAGGTTGATGATGTCTCAGTAAATAAGATAATTCCCGATCCTATGGATATGGAAATCGCACAGATAATAAGTGCTGCAATTCTTGATAAGCAAGGGTAAACAATTTGTGTAACAAATTTGAACAATTTTCTTGTTGAGGGTACAATTATATAGATGGTAATCTATTTGAGCCGAGGGGAAAATGGAATTTTTTAGAAATAATCAGAAAATTATAATCTTGCTACTTATGATTTCTTTCATAGCGTGGACTCTTGGGACGATGCTTTTACCGTTCTTTATGCAGTAGTAAATAATAGAAGATTATGATAAATTCTTTTAGGAAAATGCTTACAAAATATCTTTTGCTGCTGGTGCTTTTTGCTCCGAGTTTTTTATGGTGTTCTGCTTTTGCTGAAGCACCTGCTCACCAAAGCACAAAGTCTTTAAGTGCAATAGAAAAGAAAAAAATATCAACCCACAAAAAAATAGTTGTCTTAAAGCGCAAAGAAAAAGTTGAAATAAAAAAGCTTTATAAGAGTCAAATAAAACTTGAACAAGCAGCGAAAGATTTGGACAGTTCTGCAACCAGATTAACTGTGACCAAAAAACACCTTGATAAAATCGAGCAAGATTTGAGCGTCACAATAGATGGGTATGCTCAGGTCAAAAAATCTGCCTCAGATAGGCTTGTCAGCATATATAAAGGCTCTTATTTGAGTTTTTTAAACGTTGTTTTTCAATCTCAAAACGTAAGCAATATTATAGATACTATGTATTTTCAAAAAAGGCTTGTTGAAAGAGATAAAGACGTCATTAATCAAATGCAATTGAAGGCAAAACGCCTTGCTGAGCTCAAAAATAACAAAGAACGCGAGCAGGTCAATCTTGTTTGCGCAATCAATAATATCAACAGAAGAAAACGTCAAATAGCTGAGTCAATAGATGCATCTCCATTTTCAAGAGTACCTTTTTGAGGATCTACCGTAAATACTACGGATACTGTACGGCCCTCTTCCGCCGGAATTTCT
>JAQUTS010000009.1 GCA_028694275.1 Candidatus Gastranaerophilales bacterium | reverse complement strand
TTTGTTGCCGTTTTTTTCGACAATTGTTGATGAAAGAATCCGATTTTCTGCCATATCATCATCAAAAGGAGTTACACCTGTTTTTTTCATATTTGATACGACAAATTTTGTATCTGTGTTTTTGAGATTCGAGTCAAAAGTATCAATCGAATCTACTTCATGGTTGCCCATTGCTGAGTATTCAACTTTTGCCATGTTCAAAAACGAGGATGCAAGCTTGTTTTTGCCCGGGTTATTGCTTATGAACGTGTCGCCTCCTGAGAGGATAAAAGTATCGACATCAGCTCTGTCTTTGTGGTTTGCCTCAAAAGTATCTGCTTCACTTTTGAGTTCGGGCATTTTTGGGAACTGCGCGTGAAGATCATTTATGTATAAAATCGATGTTCTCACCTGATTTGGTTGAGATTGGGGTGTTGTTGGATTAATTTGCATTTATGCCTCAGGGTTGAAAAATAGTCTCTGTGTATAATGCAAGAAACTTGAAACATATTTTTAATTGCTATTTTAGATGAAAACGTTAACAAATTTAAACAAAAATCTGCAATAGAGTTACATTTTGCAATGTTATTTTGAGTATGGAATTTTTTTGATTTTGTTAATTGCCTTTACGATTTCATCTTGCGTCACTGTATCGCAAATATCTACCTCATAAGGCGATACGGGAAGGATAAATCTGACTTTTGAATCAACAACTTTTTTGTCATAGATTGTGGCTTTTGCAATTTTTTTGGAATCAAGATTTGATTTTGGGATGATTTCATATTGTTTTATCAAATCTGTAGCCTCTTTTAGGTATGTTTCATCGATAAATTCTTTGTCAAAAGCTATCTGAAAAGCCCCTAGCATCCCAAGTACAACGGCTTCACCGTGGGTGAATTTTTTGTAGTCGGTGGTTTTTTCAATAGCATGGCCTATTGTGTGTCCAAGGTTCAATATGGCTCGTAGGCCTGATTCTTTTTCATCTTGAGAGACGACGGCAGCTTTTAGCTTACAGCAGTATGTGACAAGGTTTTCTGTCACAATGCTCTCAAAATTATAAATGCTGTTTTTGTTATTTTTCAAAAACTCACACAGCTCAAATCCCTCATTGCAGTTGCAGGATTTTTCGATGAATGCGTATTTTAGGACTTCACCGAGTCCTGTTTTGAGTTCTTTTAAAGGCAGGCTTTTTAGTGTAAAAGTGTCTATTAGTACGAGTTTTGGCTGATAAAATGCACCCAGCATGTTTTTGCCGAGGGGGTGATTGATTGCAACTTTTCCGCCGACAGATGAATCCACTTGCGCAAGGAGAGTTGTCGGGATTTGGATAAAATCTATCCCTCTTAGATATGTCGAAGCCGCAAAACCTGTAATATCACCCACAACACCGCCGCCAAGGGCAATGATGGCGTCTTTGCGTTCAAGTTTGAACTTGAGGGCTTTGTCCCAAATTTTTTGTAATGATGAAATATTTTTGTATTTTTCACCGTCTTTAAGCAAAACTTTTTCAATTTCGAAACCGTCCAATGATGCTACAAGCTTTGCGTAATAAAGTTTGTAGACGGTTTCATTTGTGACGATGAGGAGTTTTTTCGCTTTGGTAGCTTTTTGGATGTATTTTTTTGCTTTGCCCAAAATTTGGCTCCCTATTTCTATAGGATAGCTCTCGTCTATGGTTTTTTTGAGTTCAACTTTTAACATTTTTTATAATCTCATCTAGTATTTGTTCTGTAGTTTTGGCTTCTGTGTTTATTATTATATCAGCCATAAGGTAGTTTTTTTCTCTTTTTTTCAATAATTCTTCAAGGGTCAATAATGGGTTTAGTGTTTGCAAAAGAGGCCTTGAAGTATCATCTTTTATTCTGCTAAAAAGTTCATTCGGTGATGCTTTTAGGTAGATTATGGTGCAGTTTGATTTTAGGATTTGGAGATTTTCTTCTTTCTGTACAGCCCCGCCGCCTGTAGAAATCACAAGGTTTTGTCTTTTGCCATAGTCTTGCAAAAGAGTTGATTCCACTTGCCTAAAATATTCTTCCCCTTTGGTTTCAAAGATTTTTGTTATGGAAGTTTTTTCTTTTTGTTCGATTTTTTCATCAATATCAACAAAATCCACTCCGAGCTTTTTTGCCAAAAGCACTCCTATTGTTGTTTTGCCTGAACCCATAAGGCCTATTAAGGCGATATTTTTCATTTGTTTTGACCTATGTAGTTTTGGTAATTTTGTGTGATTTCCGAGATGGAATCACCGCCGAATTTTTCCAAAAATACATTTGCTAAAACATTTGCTGCCATAGCTTCTGCCACTATTGCACAAGCCGGAACCGCACATACATCGGCTCTTTCAACGTGGGCTTTGTGTTCTTGGCCTGTTTTCAAATCTATTGATTTTAGAGGATTTGTCATTGTCGGAATGGCTTTCATGGCGGCTTTTATGATGATAGGCTCTCCATTTGTCATACCACCTTCGATGCCGCCTGCATTGTTTGTTGAGTGTTTTAAACCCGGCAAAATCTCATCATGCATTTTGGAGCCTGAGAGTTCAGAGGCTTTTATTCCGACTCCTATTTCTACGGATTTGATGGCCGGAATGCTCATTACGGCTTGCGCGAAAAGTCCGTCAAGCTTTCTGTCCCAATGCACAAAGGATCCAAGGCCAATTGGCGGATTTGTGATTATTACTTCAAAATACCCACCCAAAGAATCGCCGTCTTGTTTTGCTTTGTCGATTAGTGTTTCCATTTTTTCTTCTGCGGACTCATCGGCGCATCTTAGTTCTGATGAGTCTGCTTTTTTTTGAAGCTCTTTATAGTCTCTTGGAGTGTTTTTGGCTTTTTCTGTACCGATTTGGGTTACGTGTGAAAAAATCTCGATTCCGAAATTTTCGAGTAATATACGGCTAAAAGCACCTACTGCAACCCTTGTTGCTGTTTCTCTGGCGGATGATCGTTCTAGAATATTTCTGATGTCTTGATGGTTGTATTTAACGGCACCAGCAAGATCTGCATGTCCCGGGCGAAGTGCGGTTATGGTTTTTTCTTCTGCGATGTTTTTTTGCTCATCATCAATTGCTGATGTGGACATAGGAATGGTCCAGTTTTCCCAGTCTTTGTTTTTAATTTCAAGACAAACAGGTGCGCCTGTTGTGATTCCAAACCTCACTCCTGAGAGGATTTTGACTTTGTCGGTTTCGATTTTCATTCTTCCGCCGCGGCCGTATCCTGATTGCCTTTTGGCAAGTTGAAGATTGATTTTTTCCTCGTCAATTTTGACCCCTGAAGGAAATCCCTCAATTATGGCATTTAGGCTCTGGCCGTGTGATTCGCCTGATGTTAAATATCTCATAGTTTTTTCCTGTTTTGTCTTTTATTTAAAGATAACATTTCGATATTTAAATGGCAACTTATCGGTTTTATTTTGCTTGACTTTATGTGTATTACGCTTGTATAATACGTCTGTATTATACAAAGAATTGTTTTTTGTGAAAACACGGTAGCTGAGTAGCTATCGTTTTGGGTAATTTAAAAAGGTAACCCCTGCAATATAATATTTGTTGAACTTTATAGGCGAATTTGAATTTTAAAAGTAGATAATTTATGAATATAAAAATGACGGTTTTTTTGAAGAAATTTTTTACGGTGTTCATTATCCTTTGGATGGTTTTTTTGAATACCCTTGTTTCGGAAGCTTTTTGGTTTAAATCCCGCAAAACACCAAAAGACACAAGCGCATATAAGTTAAATTATATCAATATTGATTGGTGGCAAAATTTCAACGATCCGTATCTTCAAGGGTATATTGTTCAAGCTGTCAAAAACAACCAGGACCTTAGAATTGCCACATTAAAAGTTGAAGAATACAGACAATATATCAAACAGCAATTTGGGTATGAACTTCCGGCTCTTGGGGTCGGAGCAAATTATTTGGGGCTGAAAACTCCTGATGATGTGAGCCAAGAATCTCTTTTGAATTTTTCTTCAAGTTCATACGCCTTGCCTTTTACTGCGCAATATGAGGCGGATTTACTTTTGAAAAATCGAGATAAAACAAAATCTACATCGGTTCTTTATCGTGCGCAGCGTTTTCAGGAAAAAGCTGCATATATTGCAATTTGTACTGACGTGGCAACGGTTTATATTAATATTTTGAAGTCGGACAAATTGATTGAGCTGCAAGAAGAGCTTATCGCTGTCAGAAAAGACGAACTCTTAAGGATTGAAAAACGACACGCCAGAGGCCTTGCCACTGCCATGCAGGTCAATACATATCGCCAAAATTATCAAACTGCCCAAAATGATCTTGATTCTCTTTTGAAAAATCGGGATACAATGCTTAATCAATTGGCGGTTTTGATAGGAGAGCCTCCAAGCTGCTCCCAGTGTTTAAAAAAGGGGACTTTGGATTGTTTTGAGTTTTGTGGTGTTTTGCCCGAGTGTGTCCCATCCGATGTGATTTTTTCTCGTCCTGATGTTTTGGCGTTTGAGGAACAGCTTAAAGGTGCCAAAATTGATATTCGCGTGGCGAGAAAAGAATTTTTCCCAAGGTTTAATATCTACGGAGTTTTGGGTTTTAATACTATTGCTCCTGATCCTTTTTGGAGCTGGGACGGTTCTTTTGCTTTTCTTTTGGCCGGTGCGACGCAGGATATTTTCTACGGCGGAAGAAAGATTGCAAATTTGCGTATAAAACAAAATAAATACAATCAGATTTTTGAGCAATACAAGCAAACCAACCTAAAAGCAGTGCAGGAAGTGAATGATAGCCTTTATGCGATCAAATACGATACGGATGTTGATGAAACGACTTTTGACAAGCTTGAATTGCAGAAGGTGAATTTTTGTCATTTTTGCAAAAAATACAATCAGGGAGTGATTTCTTGTCCTGATCTTTTGGCGGAAAAAGAAAAACTGCTTTCTTTGCAGATGGAAAAAACAGACTCCAAAACTTCCAGACTTATAAACTATTTGAGCCTTTATAAGGCCGCAGGGGGGAAACTTTGATGATAGAAAAGCTTAAAGAGTACAGACTTTTGATTTTGTCTTTATTGATAATTTTTATTGTTGCCTTAATTGTTGTCATACCTTTGATAAAAGAACATTTTCGCAATAAAAATGAACTTATTTTGTATGGAAATATCGAAATAAGGCAAGTGGACTTGGGCTTTCGTGTGTCAGGACGGATTGAAAAAATGCTTTTTGAAGAAGGCGATATGGTAAAAAAAGGCGATCTTATTGCGATGCTCGAAAGTAATCAGTATTATGATATTTGGAATCAGGCAAAAGCTGAAGCAAAAGCTAAGTTTTATGTTCAAAAAAATGCGGATATTACTTTTTCGCGAAATCACCCTCTTTGTGATGATACGACAATCTCAAAACAAGAGTGTGATGATCTTTTGACCCAAAAAAATCAGTCCAAGGCGGAATATGATTCAGCCGTTGCTAATGTTGATGCAGCCCAAGCTGATTATTTGGATACTCGGATTTATGCACCGTGCGATGGTACGGTAATGACTCGAGTACAAGAGCCCGGAGCTATCGTTTCCCCCTCGCAGATTGTCTACACTGTGGCGAAAAACAAGCCTGTATGGATAAGGGCTTTCGTGCCCGAGCCTGAGCTTGGCCGAATAAAATACGGAATGCAGGTCAAAGTCTATAATGATTCTCGCCCCAATAACCCATATACAGGCTGGATAGGGTATATTTCTCCAGTGGCGGAATTTACCCCCAAAGAAGTTGAAACGGCTACTTTGCGTACGGATTTGGTATATCGTATAAGGGTTTATATTTATGATGTGGATGAATATTTGAGACAGGGAATGCCTGTCACTGTCAAAATAGATTTGGCCGGAAAACAGACCATAAGAAAGGTGGTGGACGATAACGGATAATGTTGTCCAAATAAAAAATCTCACCAAGGCTTTTAGAGGGACAGAAAAACCTGCCCTCGATAATCTTAGCCTTAGCCTTGAATCAGGCAAAATCATCGGTCTTGTCGGCCCTGACGGGGCGGGTAAAACAACTTTGATAAGAAGTATTTTGGGGCTTTTACTTCCAAGCTGCGGGGAGGTAAAAACACTTGGGGTAAATCCTTGTGAACAAAAGGATTTTATTAATCAAAATATCGGATATATGCCGCAAAAATTTGGTTTGTACGAGGATTTGACGGTTATGGAAAACCTCGATCTTTATGCGGATCTCAAGGGATTATCCCAAGACCATAAAGATAAAAGTTTTAAGACATTACTCAATTTTACGGGGCTTGGTGAATTTATATCTCGTCTTGCAGGTGATTTATCAGGAGGAATGAAACAAAAACTCGGGCTTGCGTGTTCTCTTTTGGGGCGGCCAGGTTTTTTGGTTTTGGATGAACCCTCTGTCGGGGTTGATCCAATTTCAAGGAGGGAGCTTTTGAGAATGGTTCAGGATTTGTGTGATGAAGGAATGACTATTTTGTGGTCAACTGCATATTTAGATGAAGCCGAAAAATTCTCCTCTTGTGTTTTGCTCAATGAGGGTAAGCTCCTTTATCAGGGAGCTCCGCAGGATTTGACCTCAAAGCTTGAAGGGCGTACTTTTTTTGCTTATGCAAAAGACGGCAAAAACAGAGCTTTGCTCAAGCAAATAATCAAAGACGGCGATGGCCTTACTGATGCAGTTATTCAGGCGGATAGTGTCAGAGTGGTTTTGGATCGAGGTATCCAAAAATATGAAAATCTTGATTTGCAACCGACAACCCCAAGATTCGAGGACGCTGTTATTGATATTTTGGGCGGATGCCCCAAAGGCGAATCCTCATTGTCGCATAATCTTCAAATAGTTGATGATGCCTCTGAATATGTTATAGAGGCGGATGCTTTGGTTAAAAGATACGGGAGTTTTTATGCCGTAAAAAATAACACATTTAAAGTTAAAAAGGGCGAAATTTTTGGTCTTTTGGGGCCAAACGGCGCGGGAAAATCGACTTCTTTTAAAATGCTTTGCGGCCTTGTAACCCCGACATCAGGCACCGCAAGGATTATGGGGCTGGATATTCAAAAGAATCTTTCTAAAGCGCGGTCTTATCTTGGCTATATGGCGCAAAAATTTTCTTTGTTCGGGGGGCTTAGCGTTATGCAAAACCTGAAATTTTTTTCAGGGATATATGGGCTCAATATTTGGGAACAAAGGGATAAAATTAATCAAATGGTTGATATTTTTGATCTTAAGCCCTATCTTGGCCATAATGCCGATGAATTGCCTTTGGGTTTTAAACAAAGATTAGCCTTGAGTTGTGCTCTTATGCACAACCCGCCGATATTGTTTCTTGATGAACCCACATCAGGGGTTGATCCTTTGACGCGCCGTGATTTTTGGAATCATATTAATACGCTTGTGGAAAAAGGAGTTACTGTTATGGTCACGACTCATTTTATGGATGAGGCGGAATATTGTGACAGAATAAGTCTTTTTTATAGGGGCGAAGCTATAGAAACAGGCACCCCAAGTGAGTTGAAAAACAAAGTCTCCAAAGATTGCACGATGGAAGAGGCTTTTATTGCGTTGATTGAAAAATATGACAGGCAAAAAATACAAAGGATGCCCGCATGACAAGACTAAGAGCCCTTATCATAAAAGAATTCCATCAAATGATGCGTGATCCCAGCACTTTGCTTATTGCGTTTATTTTGCCTATGATTTTGCTTTGCGTGTATAGATTTTCTCTCAATTTGGATACTATAACGGTCACAATAGGTATAAAAAACGAGGATAATCGCGCTCAGATAAGTTCTCTTGTTTCTGCTTTTGAAAATACGAAATATCTGATTCCGAGGTCATATTCAAACAGAGCGCAAATGGAGCGTGATATCGAAAAGGGTGTTATTCGCGGCATGGTGATTATCCCAAATGATTTTTCCGAAAAATTAGGACGTTCGCAAGAGGCGCAAATTCAAGTTATCACGGATGGGTCTGAGACCAATACAGCCAATTTTGTTGCAAATTATTCAACAGCTATTATCAATAATTGGCTCACTAATACCTATAAAATAAGAGGTATGAAAAAGCCGACAATTAAGGTGGTGTCAAGGTTTTGGTATAATGAAGAACTCAATAGTCACTGGTTTGTTTTGCCGGGGGCTTTATCTGTAATTATGACTTTGGTAGGCATTCTTTTGACAGCTTTGGTTGTGGCAAGGGAATGGGAAAGAGGTACTATGGAGGCTCTTATTACCACTCGAATTACAAAGACAGATTTGCTTTTGAGTAAGTATATTCCGTATTTTTGCCTTGGCATGGTGTCTATGGCTTTTTGTGTTTTTTGGTGTGTGGTTATTTTTGGCGTGCCTTTTAGGGGGTCTTATTTCCTTTATGCAATAGTGTCGGGCTTATTTTTGCTCACTCTTATAGGTCAAGGGCTTTTGGCATCTACTTTGGCAAAAAATCAATTTACCGCATCACAAGCTGCTTTGACAGGGGGGTTTTTGCCGGCTCTTATGCTTTCAGGGCTTGTGTATCCGATAAGCTCAATGCCTACACCGATTCAGTTTTTGTCCAATTTTATTTCGGCGAAGTATTTTGTCGGCTGCTCGCAGAATCTTTTTATGGCGGGAAATATATGGGACATTCTTATTCCTAACAGTATTTTTATGATTATTATGAGTGTAATTCTTTATCTTTTGATATACAGATATACAGCGCAGAGGTTGGATTGATGTGGAATAGAATTTTTGCACTTATGATTAAAGAATTTCATTCAATTTGGCGAGATCCGAGGTCTCGTGCTCTGATATTTTTGCCTCCTTTGGTACAGCTGTGCATTTTTGCTTTTGCTGCAACGATGGAAGTCAAAAACATAGATATGGTTATTTGGGATCAGGACAAAACCTATTATTCCAGAGAGCTTTCAGAGAGATTCCAAAATTCCGTATGGTTTAGAAAGATCTATTACGTGCAGGATGAAAGTCATTTTTTGCGCCTTTTAGAATCTCAAAAAGTTATGATGGGGATGAATATTCAAAACAATTTTTCCAGAAATATAAAAGCGTCTAAAAAAGCCGAAGTTCAACTTATTTTTGATGGACGGCAGACGAATGTTTCTCAGATTTTGAGCGGTTATGCTACAGAAATTGTAAATCAGTATCAAAAAGATGTCTTTTTATCCGGATTTAATGACCTTCCCAGAGTTGATATCAGGACAAGGAATTGGTTTAACACAAGTCTTATGTATCTTCATTATACGGTTGTGTCTTTGGTTGCCACCCTTGCGATGATTGCGGGTACGATTTTGACCGCGTTATCTGTTGCAAGAGAACGCGAAATAGGAACTTTTGATCAGTTGATTGTATCACCGCTCAGGCCTTTTGAAATCCTCATAGGCAAGACAATTCCGCCTTTGGTTATTGCTACTATCATTGCGACTTTTATGCTGTTGATGGCTGTTTTTGCCTTTGGGATACCGTTTTCGGGATCTTTATGGCTGTTTTATCTTAGTACACTTGTGTTTTTGCTTTCTATTGTGGGCATAGGGCTTTTTGTGTCGTCTCTTTGCAAGACTCAGCAACAGGCTATTTTGGGGTCATTTATTTTTCAGATGCCTGCAATGCTTATGTCAGGGTACATTGCGCCTATTGAGAATATGCCCGTATTTTTCCAGTATTTGACCTATGCTAACCCGATACGGTTTTATTTGGTTATTGTGAAAGGGCTGTTTTTCAAAAATATGCCCTGGAATGTTGTTTTTGAAAATCTTGCCCCGATGTTTGTGATGGCTTTGATTATGCTATATTGTGCGTATTGGGTTTTTAAAAGGAATTTAGATTAGAAATTACTGCTTTTGTGAATTCTGTTGTGGAAGCATTTCCTCCAAGATCGGCGGTGAGATTTTTGGGGTCAGAAAGAGTTTTTAAAAGAGCTGCATTTATTTTTTCGGCTGTAGTATCTTCGCCGATATATTTGAGCATTTCTATTGCTGAGAGCAAAAGAGCTGTCGGATTGGCTTTGTTTTGGCCTTTGATATCGGGTGCTGAGCCGTGGACTGGTTCAAAAACAGCAATATCAAGCCCTATATTGGCACCTTGTGCTACACCAAGCCCGCCGATGAGCCCTGCTCCAAGATCGGAGACGATATCCCCGTATAGGTTAGGGAGTACCAAAACATCGAATTTTTCGGGATTTTGTACAAGCTGCATACAAAGATTGTCAACGAGGATTTCTTTGAATTCTATCTGTGGGTATTTTTTTGCAATTTCTCTTGCGCAATTTAGAAAAAGCCCGTCAGTTAGTTTGCAAATATTCGCTTTTGTCACCGCAGTGACGGTTTTTCGGTTATTTTTTACAGCATAATCAAAGGCAAATTTACAAATTCGATCGGAGGCTTTTTTTGTTATTATTTTGATAGATTCTGCTGTTTCAGAATCTATTTGTCTTTCAATTCCTGCGTAGAGGTCTTCTGTGTTTTCTCTCACTATTATCAAATCCACATTATCAAATCTGGTTTTGATGTTGGGCAGATTTTTGCAGGGGCGAAGATTTGCATATAGATCAAGTTCTTTGCGCAATTGCACGTTCACACTTCTGAATCCTTTGCCGATAGGCGTTGTTACAGGGGCTTTTAGGGCAATTTTGTTTTTTTTGACGGAGTCTATCACACGTTTGGGTAGCGGCGTACCTTCTTTTATTGCGACATCCGCTCCCGCTGATTGGATATCCCAGTTTATTTCAAGTCCTGTTTCTTTGATGATTTGTGTCACCGCGTCTGTTATTTCAGGCCCGATTCCATCTCCCGGGATCAAAGTTATATTGTGCATAATTGCTCCTTTTTATACAAGGTCAAAATCACCGTGTTTTTTGATGTGTTCGATTAATCCGCCTTCGTTGAGAAGTTTTATCATAACATCAGGTAAAGGTGTTATTTCGATTTTAGTGCTTTTTGTCACGTTGTGGACAAAGCCTTGTTTTATGTCTATTTCAAGCTCATCATCAGCATCTATGCCGTCCGTATTGCATTCTATGAGCAAAAGTCCTATATTGATTGCGTTGCGATAAAAAATCCGCGCAAAACTCTTTGCTATAACGGCCCCGACGCCTGCGATTTTGATGATTTGTGGTGCGTGCTCTCTTGATGAGCCAAGGCCAAAGTTGTTACCTGCCACGACAAAATCACCTTTTTGCATTTTGGATGCAAAATCAGGATCGGCATCTTCAAGAACATGTTTGGCAAATTCAGGCAAATCTGAACGCAAGTGGAACAAGCGTCCCGGTGCAATGTGATCGGTCGAAATATCATCACCGAATTTAAAAGCTTTTCCTTTTTTTATCATTACAAAACCTCCCTCGGATCAGCTATATGTCCTTTTATTGCGCTGTAGGCAGCAACTTCCGGCGATGAAAGGTAGATAAAGCCTTTTGTGTTACCCATTCTGCCCTGAAAATTCCTGTTTTGCGTTGCGAGACAAACTTCTCCGTCACCCAAAATTCCTCCGTGAACTCCGACGCATGGCCCGCAGCCTGAAGTCACTAGTGCTGCACCGGATTCCACGAAAATCCCGATTAACCCTTCTGTAAGAGCCTGTTTGAGCACATCTCTTGATGCCGGCGAGACCAAAAGTCTTGTGTTCGGGTGAACGTGTTTTCCTGCAAGGATTTTGGCCGCTATGCGAAGATCCTCGATGCGTCCGTTTGTGCAAGTTCCTATGAAAACCTGATCAACTTTTATGTCTTTTAGCTTGTCTACAGTTTTTGTATTGTCCACTGTATGAGGGCATGATACCGTTGGTATGAGCTCATTTGCGTTGATTTTTATGACTCTTTCATAAATTGCATCAGAATCGGGCTCGATTTTTCTGAATTTGTCCTCGCGGCCTCTTTCTTTGAGGTATGCTTTGGTTTTTTCATCTGTCACAAAAAGACCCGCTTTGGCACCTGCTTCAACTGCCATATTGGCGAGCGTGAACCTATCAGCCATTTCCATGTTTTTGATTGTTGACCCTGTGAACTCAAGAGCCCTGTATGTGGCTCCATCAGCACCTATAAGACCTATAAGATGCAAAATGAGATCTTTTGGCGATACGCCTTTTTGAAAATCCCCCTCGACTTCGATTTTAAAAGTCGGCGGAACCTTAAGCCAGGTTTTGCCTAGCCCCATAGCCACTGCGATATCGGTGGAGCCCATACCTGTAGCAAAAGCTCCAAGAGCTCCTGATGTACAGGTGTGAGAATCCGCTCCGACGAGGATTTCGCCGGGGTTAACGTATGTTTCGATTAGTCTTTGGTGGCAAACACCTTCTCCCACATCAGAAATCACGGCACCGTATTCTTTTGAAAATTCGCGCAAAACCATATGGGAATTTGATAATTCTTTTCTTGGGCTTGGTGCTGCATGGTCGATGAAAAGTATTGTACGTTTGGGGTTTGCCAGTTTTTCTTTGCCGAGTTTTTTAAACTCCTGCACGGTCAAAGGGCCTGTTCCGTCCTGGACGGCAGCTACATCTACTTTTGCAATGACCAACTCACCTGCTTTTACATCTCGTCCTGTGTGCTCAGAGATGATTTTTTCCGCTATTGTTTGTCCCATTTTTTTCTCCTTAGACGATGGACTGAGGCATTTTTACATCAAGGCTGTCTACACGTGTTTTCAAGAATCCTGTCGGAATGTAATATGGCGATACTGTAAGTATTTTTGCCGCGATGTCAGGATAATAATAAATAAATTTCAATTCGCTTTCTGTAAGCGGTTTTTGGGTATGAACATTCGCATAGCGCGCAAGTTCAAGAATGTTACGGGCTTCATCATCATCGTGGAATTCAAGTTCGAGTTTGTCGTAAACATCGCAGAAACCTTTAATTCCGCCATATTCGCCTGTTGTAATCATTCTTCCTGTTTCAACTATTTCAGGCTCGCCGCGGCCAAGCTCTTCATAGTCATAAAGTTCGTAATTGCGCCTGTCTTTGAGTGCTCCATCAGCGTGGATTCCTGATTCATGAGCAAAGGCGTTATCGCCCACTGCAGGCTGATTCATAGGGATTGGCAAGTTAAAAGCGTAGGCTGTGTATTTTGCCAGTTTCCAAGCTTTTGAAAGATCAAGTTGAGGGTCGATAAAATATTTATCGCGAAAGCCGCTCGATTTCATTACTGCAAGAAGGCAAGAAATAAGATCCGCATTGCCCGCTCTTTCGCCCATTCCGTTTATTGCCGTGTTGATGTAAGCGTCAACTCCTGCATCGATTGCGGCCTTTGCACCCAAAACAGAATTGCCGACTGCCATCCCAAGGTCATTGTGAAAGTGGAGTTCGATATCCATTTGGGTTTCTTTAGCTATTTGGAATATTTTTTGATAGGCCGTTTGCGGATCATCAAAGCCGAGCGTGTCGCAGTAACGGAAGCGTTTTGCGCCGTGGCGTTTGGCTTCTTTTGCAAATTTGATAAGATTATCAAGTTCTGTACGTGATGCATCTTCTGCATTGACACCGATTACCTGTACCCCGTAGTTAGAGGCACAATCAACTGCTTCATTTGTTGCTTTAATAATATCTTTGAAGTTTTTTTTGCCCTGATATTTTCCCATAATCATCTGATCTGATGTGGAAACAGATAGATTGACGTGTTGAAGTCTTGGAACATTCTGAAAAGAATCCACAACATCAGGCAAAATTCCTCTCATCCAGCCTGAGAGTTTTGTTCTGGCGATTACGCCTCTGTCAACGAGCTCAAGGTTTGCATTGAGGTAGTTGATTTCATGTCTTGTTGTCGGAAATCCAAACTCTGATTGCGTTACTCCAAGATCATCAAGCATAAGGTTGATGATGGTTTTTTGCAGTTTGGCCAGTCCAAGACGTGATGTTTGCACCCCGTCTCTGTTTGTCACATCGACAAAATATATACAATTCTTCTTTTTGCTCATAGGGACTACCTCATATAACTCCTAAATCCAATTATACTATATGAAATGAGGGGCTTTATAAAAGCTTTACATCCGTGTTTAGCTTGCTTTTGTTTGGGTGTATTTTTTATTAAAATATGCTGAAATGGCTGCTGTGATTGGAGTGCAGAAAATTATCGCGACACCTCCCAGTATGGCTGCAGTTGTTTCGGCAATGACAACATTGAAATTGATAAATTTGATAAAAGGAGTGCTAAAAGCCAAGATCAAAAGAGGAATTGCATTTCCGAGGTAGGCAAAAATTAGCGTATTGGCCATGTTACCTGTCAATTCTTTGGCAGAAGCCAATCCTGAGCTAAATAAATATCTGTATCCTGCATCGGGGTTGGCGATTTTTATTTGGTTTATGTTGGCTGATACATTGCTTGCTATTGTTATGACTGCACCAAGAGTGCTTATTATAAATCCTGAACTTAAAATTCCTCTGAAATTTAAATCAGGGTATTCTCCCAAAATCGCAATAAATTCTTGAGAATCTATTCCGTTGACTGTTGCAACAGATAGTATTAAAGAAGAAAATATACCCGCCAAAATCAATGTGGCTGTGACACTGAGGCTTGTTGTGAGGCTTTTTACGGTTATTCCGGATGAAATAAAACTCGTCAAAATAGTTGCTATGACGGCAATAAAAACAGTTGCAGGAATAGGGTGCCATCCCATTAAAATACCCGGAACGAGTACAAAAACCACAAGGAATAAGGAAACGCCCAAAGATAAAAGAGCCTTCATCCCTTTGTATCCGCCTACAATTAATAATGAAAGCAAAAACAGCCCGATAAGTACCAACATCACACCCGAATTATCTTTTGCTATGATGTTTATATCTTCTGTGTTGTCATTTTTTACTTCGATATCATCAACATCAGGCTGATCGTTGGTCTCTAAAACCACACGGTCACCTGTTTTTACATCTACATCATAAGCCGGATTGCTTGTTATGTAGTTTTTGATTTTGAATTCTTTATTTTTGAATTCACCGGTCAGTACTTTTACGTTCAAAATCTGTACGATTTGCTCTGTATTAAAGACCTCTTCCAATTCTTTGTCATGAGTTCGAGACAGCACTGATGTTACAATCCCTTTTTCAAGGAAGGAGCTTTGTTCAGGTAAGTCCGTTTGCGCTTTTGCTGTTAAAAAATTGAAGTTGAACAGTAAAAGCAATATAAAAAATAAAAATTTCCACATAGTCAAAACCTTATGTTAAAAGCAAAAACAGTAGTATTTTGCTTGTAAATTAATTGTCGAACCCAAGCGTGATTTGTTCTGATGGTACTTTGTATCCAAGGTGTTTGTATCCTGCGGGGGAAACTTTTCTCCCTCTTGGGGTTCTTTGCAAAATTCCTGCCTGAAGCAAAAACGGCTCATATACCTCTTCGATAGTTGTTGAGTCTTCTCCCAAGGCTGCTGATAAAGTGTCAAGTCCTACAGGTCCGCCATTGTACTTTTGTATCATTAATTCAAGCAAAGAAATATCCGTAGTGTCTAAGCCCAGTTGGTCAATTTTGAGCATATCAAGAGCTTCTTTTGCTATGGAATCTGTTATGGAATCGGAGTTTTGGACTACTGCGTAGTCTCGTACCCTTTTGATAAATCTGTTGGCTATACGCGGTGTCCCTCTTGATCTGAGAGCGATTTCTTTTGCGCCTTCATCTGTAATTTTGGTGTTAAGAACGGATGAGGTTCTTTTGATTACTTCTATGAGTTCTTCTATTGTGTAAAATTCAAGCCTGTGGATTATGCCGAATCTGTCACGAAGAGGGCTTGATAGTGAACCTGCTTTTGTTGTGGCTCCGATGAGTGTGAATTTTTTCATTGGTACTCGGAAGGTCTTTGCTGCTTGAGTTTTACCTGTTGTCATATCAATGATAAAATCTTCCATCGCGGGGTATAGGATTTCTTCTGCGACTTTGTTCAAGCGGTGAATTTCGTCAATGAAAAGAATCTCACCTTCTTTTAAAGACATAAGTATGCCGATGATATCTCTTGGGCGTTCTAATGCAGGCGCTGATGTGATTTTGATAGAGGAGCCGAACTCTTTTGCAATGATGCTCGCGAGAGTTGTTTTTCCTAAGCCTGGAGGGCCGTACAGCAATATATGGTCGAGTGTTTCTTCACGTTTTTTTGCCGCCTCAATTGTGATTTTGAGGTTTTGTTTGATATGCGCTTGGCCCACATACTCATCAAAGGTATTTGGGCGAATATTATTCTCAAAAGTATCGAGGTTTGTTTTTTGGGTTTCGATATTTTTTCTTGAATTTGTATCTTTGTTTATGGGTTTTTCATCTGATGGAATAATTGCCAAAATTTTTCTCCCCGATTATTTGAATTTTGGTCTAGTTAAAAAGTTCGTCAATTTTGTCTTGAATTTCTTGAGGATCTATTTCTTGTGTGATGGTATTTAGATCCATTGCAATTTGAAACAGCCTTGCAGCTTCGATTTTGTCACCTGTGATGACTGTTGCGCGGGCTTTGTTGTAATATGCAAGAGCGTAATTTGGATTGCATTGTGCTGCCAAATCAAACATTTCAATTGATTCTTTGACCAATCCTGAATCATCAAGGTAAATAACCCCAAGGTTATTGAACGCGATATCATAAGACGGATCATATTGAACAGCAAGTTTATATTCTTTTATTGCATTGTCGTTATCGCCGCGACCCCAGTATAAGTAACCCAAGTTGCAATGTATGCGTGCATCTTCAGGAGCAATATCAAGAGCCAAATTATATATGGCAAGGGCACTTTGATAGTCCCCTTTATCATAGAAGACGCTTCCTAAGTTGATATAAATATCAACATCACGCGGAGTCAAATGCAATGCGTTTTGGTATGAAGCGATTGCTGCATCGTAGTTTTTTTCGCTTTCTTGGAATACATATCCAAGCGTTTGTGCAATGATACTTGTCCAGCCTTGGCTCGGGTTTAGCATAATCGCATTGTAATAGCAGGTGACGGCTTCTTTTGTGTTGCCGCTCATATAGTATATGTTGGCCAAATTACTGTGATAAATCGGGTTGTTCGGGTTAAGCTCAATGAGTTTTTCATACATCAAAACAGCATTATCATAATCCCCTGTTTCTTCATAAATCTGGCACAAAGCCCTATATGCAAGTACATTCAAAGGGTCATTCCATAAGACCATACGGAATTCGTTGATAGCGTCTTCATACTGGAACATACTTTTGTAAGTATCACCCAAAAGCGCGTACAAAGGCGTAAACCCGGGAGCAATTTCTATAGCTTGAGTGTAGAGTTCTACTGCTTCATAGAATTGTTTGGTGTGGACATAATAAAATCCTTTAAAAATAAGCGGAAGAAATTTTGCATATCCGAGTTTTTGCAAAAATTCTTTTTGGGCTTCTGTCTCAAAAGGAATCTTGATTGCAGACATCGCGAGGTGATAAAATGAGCCTAATTTGTCCAAAATGTTGTTGTTGGCTTTGATTTTTAGCAAACTATGAACCAAAAAATGTGCTCTTGATGCTTTTATTCCGCCAAATTTGACAGCTTTTTGCGCGTAGTCATATGTTTCTCTGAATTTATCTTTTTTGCTCATTATACGAGCCATAATCAGATAAGATTCATAATGTTTGTCATCATATTCAAGTGCGATATTGATATGGTTAATCGCTTTGTCCAGTTCGCCTTTTAGGTAGAATGCCTGACCTATTTTGTAGTGGATTTCAGCAGAATTAATAGCTATTTCAAGAGCTCTTTGGTATTCTGTGATTGCTTCATCAATGAACTGTTTTGGCTGGTAGATGTTTTGATGCCAGTCAAAATACAAATCCCCGAGCTTGATGTACAAATCCGCATTTGATGGGTTTTGTTGAAGTTCTGAACTGCAAAGATCAACGGCTTTTTTGTAGTCGCCCTTTTTTTGCATTTTTTTTATTTTGTTCTCAAATTGTTTTGTCAGCATTTACGACTTAAATTCCTTTTCAAAGCAAAATCTAACAACTTTATTTCTTATTTCTTTATCCATTTCGGCAAAGTTGAACATAATCAAAATCTCATCATTTGTCTCTATTTTGTTTATGACAATGCCTTCACCCGTTATATCCGTATGCTCAGGCAGTAATAATCTAAAATCGAATTTCTGCCCTATTTCAAAGTAGTTGTTTCCGATAAAACAAACCCCGCCGCCGCCGATATTGACTGTTTGGGCTTTGAACATAAAATCATTTGACTTGAGCTCAAGTCCAAAAGAAGCTTTTGTTCTGACGTAGCGTCTTCTTTGGATTACATCGTAGTCCTCATTTAACTCCATACATACTTCTTTCATTCCTGCCGTATCAATGACCATTGATTTTAGTTTTACGATTCTGTTAGAAGAACATATCGTCATATCAAATTCTATGCCTTCTTTAAGATTTGCATAGTCTATTTTGTGCTTTGCAGTCAGTATTTCGAGGAATACTCTGTCTTTTGCATATTTCAAAACCTTAGCTTCAAACTCAACATCGTGATCAGGTAGTTCCAGTTTGACTTTTGGGTTTTTGGATAAATCTATTTCTAACATAATCGGATCCTGAAAATTACTATATTTTTATTTTAGAATATACACGTTATTTAAGCAAGCACGGTGATTTTCTAGAGCTGGTTTTTGCCTTCTTCTGAGTACATGTTTTTTCTTTGTTGAGCTATGTCATCAAGATTCATTGTTTGATAATTTTGGGTTAGCATTTGGAGGTTTTGCCCAAGACTTTGCAATGCTTGCATTATGCTATCGTGGTTGTATTTCATCATATCTTTTGCCATTTGAGGATTTGTCATCGCAAGGCGTGTCATATCACGGAATCCGCTCGCAGCAAGGTATTTGGTGAGTTCATCATTTGCACTCAAAAATATCCCTTGTGCCACAATCATAGGCATATGACTTGCTATCGCAACAGCTCTGTCATGGCTTGGTGCGGTTGTCATAACTGTCGTAGAACCGATATCAGCTATTAAATCAAGGATGAATTTTATACTTTGGGCTTTTGCAAATTGTGCCGGTATTACCGCCCATTTTGCTCCTTCAAAAAGCCCGTCAACTGCTGAGTCAAAACCTTTGTTTTCGGTGCCTGCCATAGGGTGAAGTCCGATATAATCAAGCCTGATATCAAGGCCGTTGACATAGTCCATTATGAAACCTTTGACGCTTGCAAGATCTGCAATAATCGCGTCAGCTTTTACAGTGTTTTTCAGGTTTTCGATAGTTTCTATTACATATTCAATAGGGGTTGCGATAAAAATCACATCCATTTCTTCGATGGAATCAAAATCACACCGCGCGTCTTTGACAAGACCTGATTCAATAGCTTTGCGAATAGTTTCAGGACTTTTGGATATCCCGTATAGCTCGTGCCCTTTGTTTTGAAGAGCTTTGAGCAAGGATACTCCGATTAGTCCTAAACCTATAACCGCTATTTTTTTCATACTGTAGCCTTATTCTGTTCGTAGCCTAAGATGTCCATAAGCTTATTAAGCGTCTGCATCATATCATCAAACATACTGAGTGTAAGGCTTTGAGCACCATCACAAAGTGCATTGTCAGGATCATTGTGGACTTCGACCATAAGACCGTGCGCTCCTGCCACCAAAGAAGCCTTACTCATAGGTTCTATCAAATATCTTCTGCCTGTTGCGTGTGATGGGTCAACAATGACAGGTAAGTGAGAGTACCTTTTGATAATAGGAATTGATGCTATATCAAGAGTGTTTCTTGAATATTGTGAATCGATGCCTTTTATACCTCTTTCGCAAAGAATTACATTTGGGTTACCGTTGTACATAATATGCTCTGCTGCAAGCAAAAATTCTCTGATTGTGGCAGCAGGGCCTCTTTTTAGCATAACGGGTTTGCCGATTTCGCCAAGAGCTTTTAAAAGCTTGAAGTTTTGCATATTGCGAGCTCCGACTTGCATAATATCTGTGTATTCAGCAACCAACTCAACAGTGTTTGTATCCATAACTTCTGTTACTATCAAAAGATCTGTTTCTTTGCTTGCTTGAGAGAGGTATTTGAGTCCGACTTCTTCAAGTCCTTGGAACTCGTATGGGGATGTCCTTGGTTTGAAAGCACCGCCTCGTAGGATTTTTGCACCTGCTGCTTTTACGCTTTTTGCGATTTCTAAAAGCCCGTCAAGATTTTCTTCAACTGAACAAGGACCTGCCATTACGATGGGTCTTTGGGCTCCGCCGATTTTGACTCCGTTTCCAAGGTCAATAACTGTATCATCGTTTTGACTTTCTCTGCTTGCAAGCTTGAAGGGTTCTTGAATAAGTTTGACTTCGCGTACGCCGTCAAAAGATGCTATAGAAGCTGGCTGCATGAGCCTTTTGTCACCTATTGCGGCGATTACGGTCATTACATCTCCCGTGTTTATATTGATTCTAAAACCCTTGTTCTCCATCGCTTTTACGACTCTGTCAATTTGCTCCTGCGTGGCTCTGGGTTCCATTATTATTATCATTTTCTTACCTCATTTGCTATTTTAATTAAATTCTATATGATTATAGTATGAATAATAATAAAATTAAAGGAAAAAAGGGTGAAGAATACGCCTGTCAGTTTCTGTCTGATAAAGGGTTTTCTATCATTGAAACCAACTACTATGCGTCCCGGCATGGTGAGATAGATATAATTGCCAAGGATAAAGACACAATTGTTTTTGTCGAAGTAAAAACGCGTAGCACTAATAACTTTGGGCATCCTTTGGAATCAATTACGCCTTTGAAAATTCAAAAAATGCACAAGGCCGCAGGGCATTATCTTTTGCAAAAAGATATCAAGGCCAAAAACATCCGCCTTGATGCGGTTTCTATCACTTTGTACCCGAAGCTTGAGATTGTTCATATAGAAAATTTGTCTTTGTAAGATCTTTTGTTATTGTTACAGTTTTGTAACAATGGGGGCTCAAAACCTAAAGAACCCCAAAATTCCGCCGATAAACTTAATATCAAATGTGTGAAAGTAAGTCGTTGGAGTAGTCAAATGTCAACTGGTTTTAATTTAACGCCAAATAACAATACGAATCTTAATTATAGGCAGGCTCAGGCTTCTAAATTAAGAAAAGTAGGCGCGCAACCTAAAGCAGCTGTGGATCAGACTACCAGCGGTAATAATCCTTTTGCTCTTGATAATTTGTTTTCATTCAAAAAACCTGACATTGTTTATGACAAAGTAATGAACAGTGCCCAAATGCTTGGAATGTTAAGAGCCAAGAAAGTGGCAGGTCAGTTTATGGAATTGACGGCTCCGGAGTTTGAGGTCGGTAAAAAACTCAATCTCGAAGCGTAATTATTTATATGGTTTTAGGTTAATTTTCTTTGAACTTAGGGGTGGTGAACATCCCTTTTTTATTGCGACATTTGCGTAGGGCGAAGCCCGTAACTACGAAATTTCTGACGGAGAGTAGTCCAGTTTTGCAAAATAAAGTTCAAACTTTATTTTGTTTCACATCCTATATTTTTTTGTTAGAATCGTCTTATGACAGACGTATATATAGGGCTTGGCTCTAACCTCGGAGACAGATTAAGTTATATTCAGCAAGCAGTAAAAATGCTTGAGTTTCACGATGGAATAAAAATGCTTGAGACATCAAGCTTCTATGAGACAGAACCCTATGGTGTGAAAGATCAAGACTGGTTCATCAATGCTGCGGTCAAAATCTCTACCGAGTGGACGCCCGTTGAACTATTGCGTATTTGTCAGCATATCGAGTCCAAACTCGGCCGCAAGCGTGAAATGAGATGGGGCCCAAGGGTTATTGATCTTGATATTTTGCTCTATGGGGATCAAATTATCGCCGATGATATTTTGACAATACCGCACCCTGCGACTTATGATAGAGCTTGCTGCATAGTTCCTTTACTCGAGATTGCAGAAGATGTGATTCATCCGATTTTGCAAAGACCGATGGATGACATATACCAAAATTTAGAATTCCCTGAAGAAGTCTATCTTTACGGGACAAAACCAAAAGAAATTACATAGGAGAAATATTGTGATTACATTTCAGGAATTATTTTTGAATTTGAACAAATTCTGGTCAGACCATGGCTGCATCATTCAACAGCCATACGATATTGAAAAAGGCGCAAGCACGATGAATCCTGCGACTTTTCTTCGCTCAATCGGGCCTGAACCCTGGAATGCCGCAATGATAGAACCTTGTCGTCGTCCTGCTGATGCAAGATATGGCGAAAATCCAAACCGTTTGGGACATTATTTTCAATATCAGGCAATTCTCAAGCCATCTCCTGATAACGCGCAAGAGCTTTATTTACAGAGTCTTGAGGCTATGGGCATTGATTTGTCAAAGCATGATGTGAGATTTGTTGAAGACAACTGGGAATCCCCAACTCTAGGCGCAGCAGGTGTTGGTTGGGAAGTTTGGCTCGATGGTATGGAAATCACTCAGTTTACGTACTTCCAGCAAGTCGGCGGTATTGAGGTCAAACCTGTTTTGCTCGAGCTTACATACGGATTAGAGCGTATTGCGATGTATTTGCAAAATGTCGATAACGTATTTGATGTAATGTGGAATGACACGGTTAAATATGGCGAGATTTATCACCAGAACGAAGTTGAACAGTCCAAATACAACTTTGAAGTGTCTTGCGCTGAGAATTTGTTTGCAATGTTTGATTTGTACACAAAAGAAGTCCACAACTGTCTTGAAAAAGATCTTGTGCTTCCTGCATATGATTATGTGCTCAAATGCTCTCATACATTCAATCTTCTTGATGCAAGAGGTGTAATCAGCAAGGATGAGCGTGCAAACTTTATCGGGCGCATTC
>JAQUTS010000133.1 GCA_028694275.1 Candidatus Gastranaerophilales bacterium | reverse complement strand
TTACAAGCCTGTTTGGGGATTCATAAAAGACTACTGTTTGCGATTTGAATTTTCTTAAAAAAGCTTCTTTTTCTGATTGTTTTTTGGGAAGGAATCCGGCGAAAAAGAATTGCCCGCTTGGGTTATAAACAGCACTCATAAAAGTCGTAACTGCACTTGCACCGGCAAGAGGAAGGACTTTTATATCATTTTCAATGGCTTCTTTAATTAGCTCGCACCCAGGGTCGCTTATTATTGGTGTGCCTGCATCAGAAATAAGGGCAATGTTTTGGCCTTTTTTTAATAATGATATTATATCTTTTGCTGTCTGTTTTTCGTTGAATTTGTGGTAGCTTTTGGTTTTGACTTTGATTTCGTAGTGGTTTAATAGCTTTTGGGATGTTCTTGTATCCTCACAAAGAATCAAATTAACTGATGATAAAACCTCTATCGCTCTAAAAGTCATATCTTTCAGGTTCCCAATTGGTGTTGGGCAAATATACAAAATGCCTTTTTCTGTCATTTTTTTAAATCCGCTATTTTTTTGTAGAATTCTATTTCTTTATCTGTCAAATGATGAGGGATTATTATCCTTATTTTGACATTATGATCACCCATTTTGCCTGCTTGATCTTGAAGACCAAGTCCTTTTAGACGTAATGATTTGCCTGATTGAGTTTTGGGAGGAATTGTTACTTTGACTATCCCTTGTGTTGTTTCGATTGGTTTGATGCAGCCAAGGACTGCTTCTTCAGGCAAAATATCCAAAATGGATGTGATATTGTTGCCTTCAATTTGGAATTTTGCGTTTTTTGAGAATTTGACTACAAGATAAATGTCTCCTCTGTGGCCGTATTCGTCTGATTTTCCTTCATTTGCAAATCTGATTTTTGCTCCTTCTTTGATTCCTTTTGGGATTTTTACTTTGAGAGTTTTTGACACAGGCATAAATCCGCTTTGTCCGCAGTTATAACAGCCTTTGCCCGAGCAGTTTGGGCATTTATCCATGAAGGATATTTTGACGTTCCTTGTTGCCCCATAGATGCTGTCTTCGGGTTCAAGTACTACATCTTGGATTATATCAAGGTTTTGAGCAGGTTCTTGCTGCGGTTGTCTGTGGTAGCTTCTTTGTGCTTTTGGCTGTGGCTCTTCACCAAAATCTCCGCCGAAGATGCTTCTGAAAAAGTCACTGAAACCGCCAAACTCACTAAAATCATCCCCTCCTTGGGAGAATCTTCTTGATGAGAAGCCCCCTCTTTGACCAAAACCTCCAAAGTTGATGTTGATATTTTCAAACCCCGGAGGAGGCGTGAAATCTGCTCCTTGTTGCCAATTTGAACCTAAAGAATCATATCTTTGGCGTTTTTCTTTGTCTGATAAGACTTCGTATGCCTCATTGATGTCTTTGAATTTTTCGCTTGCTTCCGGTGCTTTGTTGACATCGGGGTGGTATTTTCTGGCAAGCTTACGATATGCTGACTTGATTTCTTTTTCGTCAGCACTTTTTGTGATTCCCAAAATTTCGTAATAATCTTTATATTTCATACGTTTTTTGCCCGATATAATATTTTCAATTATAGTTTAAAATAGACTCAAAAAGAAACGTTTATTTTAAACATTTTTTTAATATTTAATATTAGCCCAATTGTAGTGTTTTAAAAACCTACTAACAGGTACAATATCAGGATTGAGTAGTAAAGAGTACAAGTCTATGAAAAAACTATTTTGTTTGTTTATTGTTTTATTAATCGGGTTGTGGAATTTTGCTTATGCTAATAGCAACACGCTTGATGTGAATGGGGATAATACTTATTTTCAAAATTATATATTTAAACTGCCTAAAGTCACAACACCAAAGTTTGAAACTCCTAACTTTAAAGCTATAAAAATGCAGATTCCTGCAGAGTCTATAAGGCAATCTGAAATCAGACTCAGAAAGATGAAAAATCAAAGCGTAAAGAAAATTAGGAAACTCCAAAATGCCAACCTTTTGACAAATAAAAAAACAGCACCAAAACAAAACCCTGCAAATATGAAGCTTCTTATGACATCTCCTGAAAATGTTAATATAGACGTTCAGAAAATATCTTTTGGAAACGAACTCTCTATTTACCCGATAACAGCCTTTGACCCAGTTAAATCCAATGGAAACCCAGGTGGGCGAGGTATAAATGAGTTTATTGTCTATACACCTTCTTACGGCCTCAAGACAGGAACTAATGAATACGGGAAAGAAGCGGTTATTGTTGATGGCAGAGTAGTTGCTATGAGTTCTATGGATTCGATGATTCCTTGCAATGGATTTGTTATTTCAGGACATGGTAAGGCAAAAGAATGGATTGAAAAAAATATAATTGTAGGCACAAGAGTCGATGTCAACAAGTCAGCAATGACAGTCAGCAGCCTTATTGTACCTGATACGTACGTGTATGAGGCTGAGCAAAAAATCAAAGAGGCCATTGATATCAACTATTATTATAAAAAGCGCAAACATTCTATGTTGCAGTCTGATTTTTATATAGAAAAATCAAAAACTTTTTTAGAATATGCAAAAACATCTTCTAAAAATCTTGATATTGTCATGACAAAAAAATACGCAAAGAATGCCATAGTCTACGCAAATAGAGCAATAGCATGTTCTGTGCCATTTGATGCAAATGAACTAAAAGGTGTTTGGCTCAGACCAAAAGACAAGGATCCCGTTAAAGTCGGCCAAATTCTTGATGGGCTAAAAAACACAGGGATAGATAACGTGTTTTTGGAAACTTATTATCACGGGATGACCATATATCCCTCAGATGTTATTAAATCCTATGGCTTGACTGCACAAAGACCCGAATTTCAAGGGAGTGACCTTTTGCAAATTTGGATTGAGCAGGCGCATAAAAGAAATATGAAAGTCCATGTATGGTTCCAAACTTTTTATCTTGGGAATGATATGGTATCACCCATTCCAAAACAATTAAGAGAAAAATATCCTGAATGGCTAAATAAGCAATATTGGTGTGCAACTTCTGTATACGCGCAACCTTCCAAAGCTGAGCATTTGGGGTACTTTTTGGACCCTGCTAATCCGCAAGTCCAACTATATTTGGATAAGATTCTTCAAGAAATTGCATGCAGATATGATGTTGATGGTATAAATATTGACTATATAAGATACCCTGCCAGCTCGCCGCCTAATGCATCAGATTTTTTGGCCACAAGCTGGGGCTATACAAAATATGCAATGGATGAGTTTAAAAAATCAATGGGGGTTTCTCCTCTTGATGTAAAACCTTGCACTCAGGCATGGTGCAAGTGGGAAGCTTATCGTCAAAACAAAGTTACGAATTTTGTGGCAGGGCTTCAGGATTTGAAAAAAATACGCTCAAATATGGTCATCTCAGCCGTTATTTTTCCTGACAAAGATACAAGTGCTGTTGTGAAGTTACAAGATTGGGGCATATGGGCTCAAAAATGCTATGTGGATGCGTTTACGCCTTTGTTTTTGTCTTCAAATGTTGAATTCACACAAAAATACCTAAAAGATATGATGGCCATTAAAAATCCTAGTGTAAAAGTGTATGCAGGGCTTTTTGATCCATTTACATTTACTGAACCGACTAATATGCCTCAAGAAATTAAAGCTTTAAGAGAATTAAATGTAGATGGCGTTATACTTTTTGATTATGCTCATTTTACCAAACCATACCAGCAAGTACTTGCTATCAGGGCGTTTAACAAAAACAGATAACCTTTTTGTCTTGATTGGTTATACTTTGGCATAATTTAGGGGTTTATTTTCGTTTTTGCTTTGATTAGAATAGAGACAGTATCAAAACAAATCTAGGGAATTGAGTCAATGCTGCCAAATTTGGAAAACATCAAAGATAGAATAAAGGAGCTCATTGATTCAGGCGATACCCATAACCTGGAAGAAGAGCTAGGGGGGCTTCATTGTGCTGACTTATCTGAGATTTATGAGTCTTTAAGTAAAGAAGAAAGACTCATTTGTACAAATATTTTATCAGAAGATGAACTCGCTGATTTGCTTGAAGAACTTCCTCCTCAAATGCAGGTCGAAATTCTTGATGATATTGATGATGAAAAAGCTGCCAGAATCATCATGAAAATGCCTCATGACTCCGTTGCGGATGTTCTTGGTGATTTGGATGATGTTGAATCAGAAACTTATTTGAACAAACTCCCATTGAGAGTATCGAGTCAAATTCGTGAATTGTTGAGCTATGATGAAGACACCGCAGGCGGAATCATGGATTCGGCTGTTATCACCGTCAATCAGGATATGACTATTGAGCAGGTGATGTCTTTTTTGCGGGTTAAAGCAGAAAAAGACAACATAGAACTTTATTATATTTATGTTGTTGATAAACTCAATCACCTTTTGGGTGTTGTGAGTTTGCGCAATCTTCTTACGTGCCCTTTGCACATAAAAATAGAAGATATAATGTCTACTGATATTATCAAAGCTTATGTTGATGATCCTCAGGATATAGTTGCCGATATTCTTATCAAATACGGTTTTTTGGCTGTACCTATTGTTGATCATTATAATAGGCTCAAAGGTATGGTAACGTGGGATGATGCCCAAGAAGTTTCAGAAGAAGAAACAACAGAAGAAATCTACGCATCTTCAGGTATCACAACTGATGTCATTGATGAAGATGAGATTCTTTCAGGTCATATTTATAATGCTATAAGGGCAAGAACTCCCTGGCTTTTTATTACATTGCTGGGCGAAATGGTAGCTGTTAA
>JAQUTS010000132.1 GCA_028694275.1 Candidatus Gastranaerophilales bacterium | reverse complement strand
GCAGGATGGCTTTTTCATCCATAAAGCCTGTATATGAAACCCCTATAAAATAATCATTTGTCAAAAGATTGTATTTTTGAAGAGTTTTTTTATTTTGGTGCGTAAATGAGTTCAAAAGACCGTTTTTGATTAGATTTAGAGGGTATTTGAGATTAAGATTTTTTTTCACAGAAGGAATAAGATACGGGATTTCCATTTGGGTTCTGGTATATTTGATTCCGTATTCTTCAGCAAGCTTGCAAGTAAGTTCAAAAATCTTCGGGATAGCATGCGTATGAACATGAGAATCTATATGGTTTGCGGTAGTTGTTTTGTCTAGGATTTTTTCTATTTGGGAGCGAAACTCCATCTCTGTTTCCTCTAGGAATTTGGGGTCGTTAGACTTGGCCCAAAGAGCGAAATATCCGTTATTGTAGTCACCGTCTTTTGTACAAAGAACGGAGGTTCTGTTTTTTTTCAAGAGGGATTTGCCCTCAATTATATTTAGGTGAATGCCGGGTTTAATATCATCAATTTGCGGCAAAATCTCATCAACAGCGTGCTCAAAGGCATCAGTGTTCGCCATAAGGCTTGTGCTTGTTAAAGAACCTTCTTGCAGTCCTTTCAAAATAGCCATATTTGTATCTTTTGAGATGCCAAAATCATCGGCATTAATTAAAATCAGTTTACTCATGGTTTTTTTTATTTATAATGTATTTACATACCAATTTTAGCATAAGAGTATTTATATGAATGAAACTAGATTAGCCATAGTAATACCTTGTTATAACGAAGAAGACACCTTGTCTTTTTCAATCTCCAGACTGAGCGAAGTTTTGGATGATTTGATATCAAAAAATGAGATAAGCGATAAAAGTTTTTTGTTTTTTGTTGATGACGGCAGTTTGGACAAAACTTGGGAAATTATACACAATGCTCATCTTCAGAATCCTGATAAGATAAAAGGAACAAGTTTTACGACCAATTTTGGAAATCAAAATGCAATTATTGCAGGATTGGATACTGTTAATGATTTAGGCGTAGATTGCGCTATTACAATAGATGCGGACTTGCAGCAAGATGAGACCAAAATAGGTGAATTTGTACAAAAATACAAAAACGGCGCTGATATTGTTGCCGGCATAAGAAACAACAGGGATACTGATTCTCTTGTGAAAAAAGTCCCTGCAACTCTTTTTTACAAGTTTATGAATGTTTTGGGGGTCAATCTTCAGCCGAATCATTCAGAATATCGTCTTGTGAGCAAAAAAACACTTGAAATAATTTCAAACTATAAAGAAACCAAATTGTTCTTAAGAGGCCTTTTCTATGAGCTTGGGCTCAAGACGGATTATGTTTATTTTGATGTAAAAAAACGACAGTTTGGGGAATCTAAGTTCAATTTCTTTTCACTTATGCGACTTGCTGCATACGGGATTGTTTCTTTTAGTGTAAGACCGCTTAGATTTGTATTTTTGATTGGTCTTTTCATTTCTTTTATGAGCTTTCTTGTCGGAATTTTGTGGTTTTATTTGATATTTATCAAAGGTGATACCCTATTTGGTATTGAAGGTTATGAAATTTGCGAAATGTTTTTCTCCGGTCTTCAGATACTTTGCATAGGAATTATTGGCGAATATATAGGGCAAATCCTTGAAGAAGTGAAGTCTCGTCCAAGATATATCAAAGATAAAGATCTCAAATAATCTATTTTTTGATTAAGCTATATTTGATGCCTTTTTGTATCACGTCAAAATCAGCTTCTTTTTTGATTTCATCAAGGTGTTTGTTTTGGACTACCACAATAGAATCAGGTTTTGACAAGAATGATTTTAACCAGATAGAATCAGGCTCTTGTTGGAATTTTATCTCACCTTTGCCTGAATAATAAAGAAGGCTGAATCTTCTGCCAAATTTGTATGATGCAATCTCAAGATGGTTTTGTTGTGCGTATTGGGCATATTTCATCAGGTCATTTTGCCCGAAGCTATAGTCCAAGTTGAAATATCTGTGAGTGCCAAATGCTGATAAAACAAGCATAAATGCCACATAAGAAGCAAAAACACCGAGTTTTTTGTTGTTTTTTGCACAAATGATTCCAACTAATGGCAATACTGATAATAAAATCACAGTAAACCACTTAACAGGTTCAATTATCAAAGAGATTTCTTTTGGCAAAAATAAACCTGCGATTGCAGCGCCAATTGCTGCTATGATAAGAACCGAATTGAGAATATAGACGGAGATATTTGTGGCTTTTTTGTTATTGTCAGCCCAAATATAATCACACCACCACCATGCTAAAATCACCGCACAAGGTGCATATATAGGCAAAATATATGTCATAAGTTTTGTGCTTGATGATGAGAAAAACCACAGAGTGAATAGTGCATAGATGATATTTAGTGTGATGAACTTTCCTTTGTTATCAAGTTTTTCAAAATTGAAATTTTTCAAAAACTCCAATGAGAATTTTTTGACAGAAGTAGCAATCATCGCTATAAAAGAAGCTACCCAAGGCACAAGTCCCCATAGCATCATAAGTATAAAATAATACCAAGGTTGTTCACGTCCGAGGTCTTTAGAATTGATAAATCGTGCAAGGTGATGTTTCATAATGTATTCGTTAAAAAATAATGGGTCGTGCATTTTGAACATAATAATATGCCAAGGAAGAGCTGTGAGAAAGAATATCAAACTTCCAGGCAAAATATACTGCGGGCGGAAGTATTCTTTGAATCTTTTACTTATGAGTCCTGCAAAAAACATTGAGCCAAAAGGAATTGCAACACCGGGGATACCTTTTGCCAAAACAGCCAGTCCTGAAAAGAGATAAAAGCCCCACCAGAAAAACTTCTTGTTTTGTTCTTTGCAAAAGAATGTCATAAATCCTGAATACAAAGAAAAAGCAATGCAGGTCGCCAAAACCATATCTAATATTGCGATTTTGGACATTACCAAAAATTCTGCTGATGTTGCTAAAATCAAAGCAGAGACAACACCGAAGCGTCTTGATACGATTTTTTGACCGACAAAATACAAAAGAAAACAGCATAATGTTGCATCTACAGACATAGGGAATCTTGCTGAGAATTCACTCACTTGATTAAAAATCACAAAAGATAATGATTCAAGCCAAAAATACAAAGGCGGTTTTTCAAAAAAGAAATCACCGTTCAAGTACAAGGTCAAAAAGTCCTTGTTGTGGAGCATTTCTCTAGACATAGTTACATATCTTGTTTCGTCTATGTCTAATAAAGGGTATGAGCCGATATTGTGAAAAAATATAAAATAAAATGCGACAAGCAATCCTAAAAAAGTAAAAGCACCGCTATGTTTTTTAAAAAAAGTAGAATTCATAATTTACATTCCGTATTGTCTAATTTATGATGTGATTATAATACAAACACCAAATATAGAGAGTTAGTAATTTGTCTAGAGTTTTTAAAGAATATTATAAATATTGCATAGTCGGTGTATTGATGACTGGGCTTGATTTTTCGATGCTTGCTTTTCAAGTTGAGATATTGAAGGTTTATTATCTTCTGGCGGCATCTGTTGCTTATCTTTTGACGGCGGTTGTTCATTATATTTTGAGCGCAAATTATGTGTTCAAAGACAGCAAAACCCCAAAAAATTTCAAGTATTTTTTGTATTTTGCTTTTCTTGGTGCAATAGGTTTATGCCTTTTAGAAGGATTGATGTATTATCTTGTAGAAAAAATGGATATTTATTACCTTTTGGCAAAAGCTCTTGCCACGGGTGTGATTTTTTCTTTCAATTTTGCGGCCAAAAAATATCTTATTTTTAAGTAGTGACTTTTTGACAGTCATTGTTTAGTGGGTTACATCTGTCGATGCCTTTGTTGTTGATGAGATTGTTGTAGTAATTTTCTTTCCAATCCAAAAGCTCAAGCTGTTTTTTGAGTTCATCCATGCGCTCAAGAGCTTTTTTCTTGGTGTCTTTTATTATCTCAAAGCGCTCGGCAATGGTGGAATCTCCGATTGTGCAAAGGTCGATATATTTTTTGATGGCTTTGTTTTCAGTTCCTATGCTTCTTAGGCATTTGACTATTTGAACCCATTCAAGATCTTCTTCTGTAAATTGTCTTATATTGTTTTCATTTCTTTTGATGTATGGAAAAAATCCGTTCTTCGCCCAAAAACGGAGCGTATGTTCTGATACTTCCATTCTCTCGGCTACTTCTTTTATTGTGTACATTGCTATCTCCTTGAGTTATGTTTTATATTTTTATAATATCATTACTTGACTGATAGTTACTATCAAGTTGTAAATTGTTATTATGAAGCATGAGAAATATCCAAAGGAGAGAATTTGTGGCTAAAAAATTCAATCTAAATACTAAAATAAGAACAAATAAAGAATTAGCAAATTTTATCAAAATTATGTTGGATTTAGGCAAAAAGAAAACACTAGAAGCATCTGCTGAAAATATAGATATAGTTTATTTCAATACCATAAAAGATGCTCACAATTATATTTCTACAAAAAGCGAACATTCTTATCTTTCATATACGCCTAGCTTATATTATTCAAATAAATATACTGATGGATCAAAATTTAATCCTCAGCAAAAAGGTAATTCTCATGAAGTAATTGGACAAGAATTTGAAAATGTAATAGTCGTTTTGGGTGAACATTTTTATTATGATAAAAATATATTAAAAGCATATAAACTAGAGAATAATCCTAATTCGACTTTGAAAATGTTTTTTCAACAAATAACAAGAGCTATCAATAAATTAGAAATTGTAGTTGTTAATAATATAGAA
>JAQUTS010000131.1 GCA_028694275.1 Candidatus Gastranaerophilales bacterium | reverse complement strand
CCCAAATAGCCCATATTTATAAAATAATCCGCCACAGGCTGTAAATACTGCTCTAACATATGTTTATATCCGTCCTATAATATTTTTTTTCAAATTCCAACTCGGCTGCCGCCTTATATATTTTAGCATAAGGATTATCTCCTGTTGCACAAAAACTCAAAACCCTTCCGCCAAAAGATTTTAGTGTCGGATTTTTGAGCACTCCTGCATAGAAAACCTCAACTTCTGATGAAATGTTTTTGATAGGGATTTCTTTTGGATAATCATAAGGATACCCTTGCGTTGCAATAGTAAGACAACCGCTGTAGCCTTTTTTCCAGGATAAAACAACTTCTTTCAGGCGTTTTTTAGCGCAAAGCTCAAAAACTTCCAGAATATCACTCTCAAGATGCATCATAAGAGCCTGAGTTTCCGGATCTCCAAAGCGCATATTAAACTCGAGCAAATAAAAATCATCCTTTGCCCAAATAAGCCCTGAATAAATAACCCCGACAAAACCCGCCTTTTCCTTTAAAAGCCCCGATTTTAGCTTATCGACAAAAATATCAAGTTTATCCTTTTGTTCATCTGTAAGCGCAACAGGACAAAAAGCCCCCATTCCGCCTGTATTTGGGCCTTTATCACCATTTTGAAGTTTCTTAAAATCACGCGCACACACAAAAGGCAAAAGAGTCTCACCGTCAAAAAGACTTATCAAAGAAAACTCCTGCCCACTTAAAAACTCTTCCGCGACAATAGTTTTGGACGCATCACCAAATTTACCGTCGAGATATTCTTGTATAGTTTTTTGCGCCTGAATTTCGTCTTCGGCAATACTGACGCCCTTACCGGCACAAAGTCCATCCGCCTTTAACACCAAAGGATAGCCAAGATTCGGCAAAATATTTTGGTCTTTTATGATTTCATATTTGGCTGTATTGATAGAATGCCTGACACAAAAATCCTTGGCAAAAACCTTTGAACTCTCAAGTTGAGCCCAATATTTATTCGCTCCGATACAAATAACACCATGCCCTGATAAAACATCCGCAAGCCCATCAGCCAAAGGTTTTTCAGGCCCCACTATCACTATATCTATTTTTTTTTCAATACAAATCCCTGCCAAATGCTCAAAACTATCCGCCTCAACAACTTCTCCCAAATCAGAAAAACCGTCATTTGCACCCCAAAGGTAGAGTTTTTCAAGTTTTGGCGATTGCAAAAGCTTCCAAGCAAGTGCATGTTCTCTTGCTCCATTACCCACTACTAATGCGCGCATGATCCGCCACAGCCTCCACATCCGTCTGTTGAGCATTTTGGTTTTCCTGGAGCAAAATCAACAATTTTGTCATACAACAAGCTCTCGATAACCATCGGATAAAGAGTATGCTCCGTATTGTGGATTTCTTCTTCGAGCTCAGCAAAATTCATCCATTGTTGAATATTAACAGGCACTTGAGCAATAATAGGGCCGCCATCAAGGTCTTTTGTCACATAATGAACGCTCACACCGGTTACTTTAACACCGTAGTCATAAGCCTGTTTTATCGCGTCTTTGCCTTTAAATGCGGGTAACAAAGACGGATGGATGTTTACAAAAGTACCCAAATCCAAAACTTCATCGGGCAAAATCCTCATATATCCTGCCAAAACATATAAATCAAAACGGTTTTGGCTGAAATAACTATAAGTTTCATCAAACGGCAAATACTCGGCCTTAATGCTCAAACCACCGGCCAAAGCCAAAACAGGGGCATCAGCAATATCAGAAAAAACCTGTATTTCAACATTGGTATGATTTTCAAAATGTTTTATTATTGCCTCTGCATTCGAACCTCTACCTGAAGCTAACAGAGCTATTTTCACCATTTGTAATGACTCCTATTTTTCTCGGATTGTGGACTCTTGCAACCACCTTTATATAATCATATGCATCCTCCGGAACAGCAAGAATCATACCGCAGCCCATATTAAACACCCTAAAAGCTTCTTCTTCTGATACAAGATTCAAAATCTCATCAAAAATCGGCAACTTTGGCAAAGAATCCTTTTCAATACAAGCACAAAGGCCCTTTGGTATTATTCTTGCCAAATTATCAACAATCCCGCCACCCGTGATATTTGCAGCTGCATGAACGAGTCTTTGCTTTTTGAGCTCAAGAATTTCATTTATGTATATTTTAGTGGGCGCAAGTGTCTTTTTGATATCCAAAAGGCCATCTTGCGCCAGAGAATTTACAAGAGTGAAACCATTTGTATGAATACCTGATGACTCAAGAGCAACAAGGATATCACCATTTTTCACCAAATGTTTGCCAAGGCAAGTTCTTTTTTGGACAAGGCCGAGTGCAAAACCTGAAACATCAACGGTTTTTTCTTTGATGATATTTTTAAGCTCTGCAATTTCACCGCCTACAAGGTTGCAAGTGTAGAATCGGAGCTGAGATTGAAGCTCTTTGATGATATTTATACAAATATCAGAATCAAGTTTATTTACGGCAATATAATCCAAAAACAAAATCGGAATAGCCCCAACGCAAGCGAGATCATTGAGATTCATCGCAATAAGATCATTGGCAATTGTCGCATAATCACATTGCGACAAAAGCGGAAGGATTTTACTCCCGATGCCGTCAGTTGTTGCGCAAAGATAAAAATCCGCAAGATACGGATGCTCCTGAAGAGCAACAAATTCACCATCTATCCTGCAATCAAGAATGGTTTTTATCTGCTTGACTGTAGAATTGGCAAGGTCTATATCAACGCCTGAGTTTTTGTAAGTATATTCCATATAGATATTTTACAATAAATCTCCCTCAAAATGCCATCATATTCTCTATTGAGGATTCATAAAGTTCAAAAAGTGATTTTTTGTCAAATTCAATCCCGTCAAAAGTTATACTTTCAGAACTTGTGGCCTCTCCGAGGATTTTGTGTTGTACAGCATTGAGGACAGATGTGTTTTTGACAGAAACCAAAAAACAGTTAGGATAATTATAAAACGCATCCAAACTCGCAATCTGAGCGCAAAACCCCACTCCTGAGCGATACCCGCCACGAAACAGCGTCCCCCAAATGCCGCCTCTTGAGAGATTTAAGCAAGCCTTAATTTGTTTTTGGGATATGAATTTTTTTAAAGAAATTATTTTTTCAACATCAGCACAAAAACCCAAATCACCCACCAAAGCAAGCGTTTCGCCCTCTTTAAAATACCCTCTTTTGAGTTTTTTATAATCTTTGGCAACACCCAGCATCGCTATCGTCGGTGTCGGGAAAATTTTTCCGTCCTTATACTCATTATAAAAAGACACATTTCCTGAAACAACAGGCATATCAAAGGCTAAAAGCGCATCATTCATACCTTTTACAGCTTTCACAAAACTATCTGCAACTTTGGGTTTTTCAGGATTTCCAAAATTTAAACAGTTACTTATAGCCCTTGGCTCAAACCCTGCAGCAACAAGGTTTTTATAACTTTCTACCACCGTGTCAAAAGTTCCCTGATAAGAATTTTTTTCAACGTCAAAAGGCCTTGAATCTATAGAAAAACCCAGCACGCAATCGGCTTCTTTAAGCCACAAAGCAGCGGCATTAGCCCCATTAGGAGGGATTATGCAACGCCCTTGAACGGTAGAATCATACTGTTCAAAAATATATTTTTTGGAGGCAAAATTCGGATCAGAAATCATTTCAATTGCTTTATCCTTAGAAAAAGTTTGTTTTCCATATCCTTCAAAAGCCTCATCAGGCAGGGTTTTTAGCTCATAAAAAGGTGGTTGAGCCAAAACATCACAAGGCACACTAGCCAAAAGTTCATCATCCCAATAAAGATTATAATCACCCGAAGTTGTTGTCTCACCTATGACAGAAGCTTGTAAGTCGTATTTTTTGGCAATCTCAAAAACACCACCCAAAGCATCCTCAAAAAGCGCAAAAACCATACGCTCTTGAGTCTCTGAAAGCATTATCTCATAAGGCTTTATGCCCTTTACAGAATGCACCTTATCAAGGTATAAATCAACCCCTGTGTGGCTTTTATAGCCCATTTCAGAAGTTGAAGATAAAATCCCCGCCGCACCGCAGTCCTGACAAGCTTCTACCCCCTCAAGACGAAAAATCTCAAGGGTAGCTTCGATGAGGCGTTTTTTCATAAACGGGTCTGCTATTTGGACACTTAATCTATTTTGCCCGTCATCATCAAGCTCTTTTGATGCGAAGGCAGCACCTCCAAGCCCGTCAACACCTGTCTTTGAGCCTAGAAGAAGAAGTTTTTGTCCGACAGTGGCTTTTGATGTCTTAATATCTTTACTCTTGGCAAAGCCTACTGCCATAACGTTTACCAGGGGTTGAGAGGCGTATCTTTCACTGAATTCAACCTCTCCGCCGATTGTAGGCACACCTATACAGTTTCCATAATGCGAAATCCCAGCTACGACACCATCTAAGAGTCTTTTATCAAGAGGATTTTGGAGCAAACCGAATTTTAGCGAATTCATCAACGCCACCGGACGGGCGTTCATAGCAAGGATATCCCGGATTATCCCGCCAATCCCTGTCGCAGCACCGTTAAAAGGCTCCACAGCTGATGGGTGATTATGTGATTCGATTTTAAACACGACAGTATAATCACCAATTTCGATTCCACCCGCATTTTCTGAGCAAAACACACCGCCTTCGCGGTTGAGATTTTGCAAAAGAAGCCTGGAATGCTTATAACCACAGTGTTCTGAATACATTGCAGAAAATAAATATAACTCGAGCTCATTTGGCTCTCTTTTGAGCTTTTGCACGATATAATCG
>JAQUTS010000130.1 GCA_028694275.1 Candidatus Gastranaerophilales bacterium | reverse complement strand
GTGAGAGTTCGAGTCTCTCCGGGCCCATTTTTTAAAAGAACCCTTTAGGGTTCTTTTTTTATGCCCTGACTCTCACTCTACGAGTTCTCCCCTTCGGGGATCCTAAGCTCTACGGCTTGCTTCGCTTCGCCTAGACCATCAGGCGAGTCTCCCTTGCCTATTTTCAAATACCCTTTAGGGTTCTTTTTTTATGCCTTGACTCTCACTCTACGAATTCTCCCCTTCGAGGATCCTGAAATTAAAAATAATTATGTAAAAATATATAACAACATATTTTTAACATTATTTGCATTGGGAAAACAACTATTTTATACTATTCTGTTAAATAACCAAGTTAGTTTAATGAAAGGAATAAGAGATGAAAGTTCTTCCATTAGCAGTATACCAGCCTTATCAACAGCCAAATACAAACAACAGAAATAAAAGAATGCAAACTCCTCATAAAAACTTTAATCCGGCGTTCAAAAGCAATCCTACTCAAAAAGAGGCTCAAAAACTATACACAAAATATCAAGATTTATTTGATTTTTTAGTAAGTGGCCCAAAACAAGTTAAAGAAAATTTTGACGAAATAGTATCATACGCCCAAGATTCTGCTGCTGCAAAAAAGCTTCAAAATATTATCACCAAACACGCTAATGGAGAAGAATACAGCAAAAACTTAACCTATGATATCTCAAGCATAAAAACCGCAGAAAATGTACCAATGCTCGGCGAACTTTTAAAACTCAACATTGATACAAGAAGCAAAATTTATGCAATTGATAAAATCGGAAATCTAGGAGAAAAAAAACATATTGATTTAATAAAACCATTAGAATCCTCTATAGAAAACTACTATTCTCACACTGATACCGAATATTTCCATGGATCCATGGGCGAGATGTACCCAGAAGGTAACACATATGATGTTTATGAAAATATAGGTGAACATGTTAAAAAAGCCATAGGGAAATTAGCACTAAAAGATTAAAATCCCACAATATTACTTAGTTGATTTTTATTATTAGTTGATAAATTAACCTACCCTATTGACTAATTTAAAAATTTGTTAGTTAATATATTATATAAATTACGGTAAACCGAAAATTATTCAATAAACCGAAAAGGTGAAAAATGAAACCTCAACAAAACAACCAAATGCAGATGATGAATATAGCAACTCAAATGATGTGTTGCTGTATTTTGTCGCGTAGATCTGCAGGTTGTTGCTGTTATTTTTAGCAAAAAATAATAACTGATTTATACAACTAAAAACCCGCCGGATCTCAGAGCAGACAGGGCGGGTTTTTTGTATTTCAGATTATTAAAAAGGACTTAAAAATGAACTATTACGAAAACATATTAGAAAAAATCGGAAACACACCGCTTATAAAATTAAACAAAATTTCACTAGAACTTGGTGTGAACTTATTTGCAAAAGTTGAGTTTTTCAACCCCGGGGGAAGCTCAAAGGATAGAATTGCCTTAAGAATGATTGAAAATGCAGAAGAACAAGGTCTTCTCAAATCGGGTGGCACCATTATTGAAGCCACAGCAGGCAATACAGGTGCTGGTTTGGCTCTTGTTGCAGCCCAAAAAGGCTACCGTTGCATATTCGTACTCCCTGACAAAATGAGTGAAGATAAAGTAAATTTACTAAAGGCTTACGGTGCGGAAATAGTTATCACTCCTACATCTGTGGCTCCAGACTCTCCTGATAGTTACAATGGCGTAGCAGACAGATTAGCAAGAGAAATACCTGATTCTTTCAGGCCAAGTCAATTCACAAATTTAAAAAATCCCGAAGCACATTATCTTTCAACAGGCCCTGAGATTTGGGAAGATTTAAAGGGGCAAGTTGATGTTTTTGTTGCAGGAATGGGCACAGGCGGCACAATATCAGGGACGGGGAAATATCTCAAAGAAAAAAATCCGGCTATTGTAGTTGTGGGGGCAGATCCTGAAGGGTCTATTTTATCGGGAGATTCCCCCAAATCATATAAAGTAGAAGGTATAGGCGAAGATTTTGTACCGATTACTTTTGACAGACGTGTTGTTGACGAATTTGTAAGAGTTAGCGATTCAGAATCTTTTAATTGGACAAGACGATTAGCCAGAGAAGAAGGTATTTTGGCGGGTGGTTCATCAGGGACAGCTTTGGCAGCTGCCGTCAAATTTTCACAAAGATTGCCAAAAGGCTCAAATATCGTGGTGCTTCTACCTGACACAGGAAGAAACTATCTCACGAAAATATTTTCTGATGATTGGATGTTTGACAACGGATTTTTGAACAATGCACCCGAAAAAGTCACCGTTGGCGAAATTCTAAAGCTCAAAGAGCATATGCCTTCTTTAATTTCAATCAGTAGCAACGATTTGGCAATTAACGCAGTCAACATTATGGGGGAAAATGAAATATCCCAATTGCCTGTTGTAGAAGGGCAAAACAAAAAAATAGTAGGCGGCCTCAATGAGTTTACTTTGATAAAACTCTTACACGACGGTATAAATCTACAAAACAGCAAAGTATCTGATGTTATGGGAAGCCCATTTCCGACTTTGGAGGAAGATATTAATATTTCTGAGTTATACAGACTTTTGATGGCAGGCCATGGAGGAGTCATTGTCACAAAAGATGATGAAGCAAAAGGATTTTTATCCAGAATAGATTTGGTCAATTATTGGACCAAAAGAATGAAAGCAAGGAGCGTATTGGTATAGATTAAATTACTAAAAATAAAAGAGGTTTTTATGAGCAGCAAAACTATTACAATAAATGGCATCAAAATCAGTCTGATAAAGGAAAAAACAGTTTTTGATATTATCGAAAAATTTTTCCGTTCAAGGTGTGAATTCCTTGTCGAACTCAACTCTCAACCAGTTCAAATTAACAAAATAAAAGAAATTTACCTGAGCAATTCAGATGAGCTGAAAATAGTAGCTTACTCAAAAAATTACTACAGCGTACCCAAAAGAACAATAGTTAGTAAAGATAAGGAAAAACAAAAATGAAATTTGAAACAAAAGCTATCCACGCAGGACAAGAAGCAGACAAAGCTACAGGTGCAACAATTGTACCTATCTATCAAACATCAACTTTCACTCAAGATGCAATAGGCGTTCACAAAGGTTATGATTATTCTCGCTCCGAAAACCCGACAAGAACAGCTTTGGAAACGGCTCTTGCATCGCTTGAAAATGGTAATCACGGCCTGGCTTTTGCATCAGGTCTTGCTGCAGCAACAGCAGTACTTTCTATATTGAAACCGGGTGATCAAATCATCGCCACAGATGATCTATATGGTGGAACATATCGTTTATTTGAACATGTATTTTCTCCTTTAGGCATAAACGTAACATACGTTGACGGAACCAATACAGATGCCTTTGCAGAGGCAATAACCGAAAAGGCCAAACTCATCTGGATTGAAACGCCAACAAATCCGCTTCTAAAACTCGCAGATATAGAAGGTATTGCAGCTGTTGCAAAACAAAACGGGCTACTTTTTGCGGTAGATAATACATTTGCTACTCCATATTTTCAACAACCCCTAAATTTAGGAGCTAACATCGTTGTACATAGTGTCACCAAATATATTGCAGGACACTCCGATGTTGTAGGAGGTGCAGTTATAGTTAATGATGAAAAACTGCACGAAAAAATCAAGTTTTATCAAAACGCCGCAGGGGCAATTCTTGGCCCATTTGACTCTTGGTTGACACTTAGAGGACTAAAAACTCTTGCAATCAGGATGCAAAAACATGATGAAAATGCTAAAGCCATAGCAAAATCATTACTCGAACATCCACAAGTATTAACAGTTAATTACCCCGGATTATCTCCCCAGTATCAACTTGCAAAAAAACAAATGAAAGGTTTTGGAGGGATGATTTCTTTCAAAATAAAAGGAGGTTATGAAGAAGCCGAAAAGTTTGTAACATCTCTCAAAATATTTTCTTTGGCAGAAAGCTTGGGCGGAGTCGAGTCTTTAGTGAGTTATCCGGCAGCAATGACACATGCCTCTGTTCCCCCTGAAGAAAGAAAAAAACGCGGAATTACAGATAATCTCATCAGGCTTTCTGTAGGAATAGAAAATGCTGAAGACCTCTTAGAGGATATAGAGCAAGCCCTTGCTCAAAGTGCTCAAATATCTTTGGTTCACTAATAAAAGGACAAACTTAATGATCATATCAGCCGTAGGTGATTATTCAAAATATATAGTCAATGAGACTAATCATAAGAAAAATATCAGGCCTTCTAAAATAAACACAACACCCTCTAATAAAAAGAAGGAAAATAAAAACTATGCAAAAAATATCGGTTTAGGTATCGGTTTTTTAGTTGCAGGCTTTACGGCTGACTTATTCCTTGCCAAAGGCAAAGCTCTTTCAACTTTGACTCAAGGCAAGGTCTCTTTTATTAAAAATATGTCTGATGAAATAGATAACGTCCTCAAAAAAGACAGTTACGCTACCAAAAATCGTCTTGAGGCTTTTTTATCTGTTCCGGGGCTTCATGCAATATGGAATCATAAAATCATACACAAACTCCATAAAGCTAAAATCCCTGTATTACCAAGGTTTTTGGCAAATACATCAAGGTTTTTTACCGGGATCGAAATTCACCCCGGGGCTGAAATCGGCAAAAATCTTTTTATAGACCACACAGGCGCAATTATCGGCGAAACAGCAAAAATCGGAGATAATGTTACTTTAATAGGCAGGGTGGTTTTGGGCTCAACAGGAAAAGATAAATATCTTCGCCATACTATTGTAGAGGATGATGTCACAATGGGGATTA
>JAQUTS010000008.1 GCA_028694275.1 Candidatus Gastranaerophilales bacterium | reverse complement strand
TCACTGGTATTCTCATACCGTAGAAAGAACGATATACAAAGAACAACGCGATTGCAAAGAACACAAGTCCAACGTATGGAGCGATGCTTCTGAAAGATTCAGAGATAGCGATTTCCATCGCTAACAGACCGAACAATGTTGTGAACTTGATGATTGGGTTCATTGCAACTGATGATGTATCTTTGAAAGGATCACCTACTGTATCACCTACAACAGTAGCTTCATGAAGAGCTGTTCCTTTTTCTTTAAGGTCAACTTCCACGATTTTCTTCGCGTTATCCCAACATCCGCCAGCGTTAGCCATAAAGACTGCTTGGTACAAGCCAAATGTTGCGATTGCAATCAAATAGCTCACGAAGAATGATACAGGCTCATTTGAGTGGGCACCCGGCGCTGAGAAGAACGCAAATGCCAAAGCGAATGAGAACAATGCGATGAAGATATTGAACATACCTTTTTGTGCATATTGAGTACAGATTTTTACAACTTCTTTGGAGTTTTCTGTTGAAGCTTTAGCAGAAGCTTCATCTCCAAGGTCGATGTTATCTTTGATGTATTCAACTGCGCTGTATGCTCCGGTTGTAACAGCTTGCATAGAGCTTCCTGTAAACCAGAAAATTACCGCACCGCCTAGGATGAATCCTAGAATTGTATATGGGTTAAGCAGGTTCAAAATTGACTCAGGCTGTACGCCAAGAGTATTTTGAATTACCAAAATGAGCGAGAAGATCATTGTGGTAGCACCAACAACAGCTGTACCGATAAGTACAGGTTTTGAAGTTGCTTTGAATGTATTACCTGCTCCGTCGTTTTCTTCCAAGAATTGTTTAGCTTTCTCGAAATCAGGTTTGAATCCGTATTCTGCTTCGATATCGGCTTCGATGTTAGGGATCTCTTCAATCAATGAAAGTTCATAAACTGATTGAGCGTTATCCGTAACAGGGCCATAGCTGTCAACAGCAATTGTTACAGGACCCATACCGAGGAATCCGAAAGCAACAAGACCAAACGCAAATACGGAAGCGTAAATCATAATATCAGCAGGGATGAACAAGCTTGCGAAATATGCACCGCCCATAAGAGCTGCGATTGTCAAGCCAATCCAAAATGCTGAGAAATTACCTGCTACAAGACCGGATAGGATTGTCAAAGACGCTCCGCCTTCTCTTGATGCAGTTACAACTTCTTGAGTGTGTTTTGCTTTTGTACTTGTGAATACTTTTGTGAATTCAGGAATCAAAGCCGCTCCCAAAGTACCGAATGAGATGATGCTTGATAATACAAGCCACATATCACCTGGTAGTCTGTTGGCCAACAACCAGTGGCTTACGCCGTAAGTCATTGCGATTGACAATACTGAGCTGATCCAGATCAAGTTTGTCAAAGGAACTTCAAAATCCAACTTCTCTGCTTTAGAGAAGAAAATTTGGTTAATAACTTCATTAACCTGATAAGCAGCAACTGATGTGATGATCATCAAGAATCTCATTGCAAAGATCCATGTTAATAAAGTAACTTGGTGTGCAGGGTTAGAAACTGCAAGCAAGATAAAGCTTACAAGAGCAACGCCTGTTACACCGTATGTTTCAAAACCATCCGCTGTAGGACCGATGCTATCGCCTGCATTGTCACCTGTACAATCGGCAATTACACCAGGGTTACGAGGATCGTCTTCTTTAATATTGAATTGAATTTTCATCAAATCTGAACCGATGTCAGCGATTTTTGTGAAAATACCGCCGGCTACACGAAGTGCACTTGCACCAAGTGATTCACCGATAGCAAATCCGATGAAGCACGCACCTGCCAAATGGCCCGGTACGAAAAGTAAGATTGTAAGCATCATCAACAATTCGACGCTTACAAGCAAAACTCCGATGCTCATACCGACTTTAAGCGGTATGCCCAAGATTTTAAGAGGTTTTGCTTCCAGTGCTGTGAAAGCGGTTCTTGCGTTGGCAAGAGTGTTCATTCTGATTCCATACCACGCAACGCCGTATGAACCAAGAATACCTACCACTGACCAACCTAAGATCATTAATACTCCTTGAGCATCCATATGCTCTAGGAATCCGAAGTAGAAACCGATACAAGCTGCAATAAATAATTCCAACACGATAAGGAATTTACCTTGTTGAATTAAGTATGTTTTGCATGTTTCGAAGATAAGGTTACCTACATCCAGCATAGATTTGTGCGCTTTGATGTTTTTGACTTTAAGGTATTCGATGATACCGTAAACCAATCCCAAAGCACTAATAACCATACCAACTACCAACAGATTGAAGTCTGTTGGGTGAGCTGATAACGCAGGCACAACAAGATCTGCTTCGCTCGCAAAAGATGGAGCTGCTGCAAATAAAGAACCTACGAATGCTAGTATTGACCAGTAACCAAAGTTTTTTAATTTAGAGTTCATAAATCCTATTCTCCCTTATAAAACTTTTGTAATACTATACCTACAAGTCTGTCACTTAAGCAAAGGGTTGTCAAGCATATAAAAGTAGGTTGACAGCAAATATTTTATTGTTTTAAAAGCTTCTTATAATCTAAAAGTGTAAAAATTCACGATAGGGGCGGAGTTTTAGCCATTGTCTGATTTTTTGGCTCAAATCAAGATTCTTTTTTGAATGTAAAAAATCATTTCTAAAACTTAATTTTTATAGGGGTCATTCTGAACTTGATTCAGAATCTTTTTTTATGTCCTGCTCGGACGGAGGAAACTTTTTACAATTAAATGTTACTTTTCAATATTAATTTTATAACCTAGTAATTCGGCAATCATTCTTACCTCATCAAACCTGAAAGAGCTTAAAGAAATTTTATGAAGAATACTCTGTTGGGTATAGTGCTTGCCTGTTTTTTCTGCAAGTAATTCAGCCAACTGTTTAGCAGTTAAACCCTCTTTTACCATTATTATTTTTACTTGTTCTTTTGAATTCATTTTATCCCTTTTTTGAACAATTATAAGATTAATTGAATATTCTTGACAAATAAGGAATAAACTATTAGAATTAATTCAAAATAAAGAACAAATATTCAAGATAGGGAATAATTTGTAAAGGAGTGTAAATGAAGAAATATAAAAAACTCAAAAAACTGTTTGAAGAACAAAACAAAAAACTTTTAACACACCTTGAAATGCAAACTGACCAAAATACTTATTTTATAGAGGCACTGGTCGAAAATCAAGGTTATAATTATTTTATGATGAAAACTATTGTTGACACTGGTAAGTTATTCAAAAATAACGGCTAAAGAGCTTTTATTCTCTCCAATATTATTTCAGCCCTTGATGCCAAAGTGTGGTTTTTTTCTATCTTGGAAACAGCATTTCCTTTTATTTTTGCTCTTTTTTCAGGCGCATCTTTATATTCTCTTATATAATTAATAAGCTCATCCGTATTTTTGTACAAAATAAGGTCTTTGCCTTCATCAAAATACTTAGCGGTGTCTTCGATGTAGTCACTAATCAAAAATGACCCTGTTGCAAGACCCTCGAGTACTCTTGAATTCATACTCGAAAATCCTTGCTCAAGCGTGATATTGAGTATCATATCGGCTCTATGGTAAGCTGCTGCCAGGTGTTTTTCATCAGGCAAAAATCCTCTGTAGGATTTTTTATAGTCTTCTATTTGGGCTTCGTTTAAGAATCCTTTTTCGCGCATATTTTTGACACTTTGTTCAAAATGAGGCGGGTAACAATATATTGTAAGCAAACCAGCAAAAGCCTTGACGACTTCTGCTATGATGCTTTCGCGCCTGTCAGTCAGTGGTCTGCCTGCAAAAAGAAGCCTTGATGGCGGCATATAAATTGAGGGGTCGTCTTGTTTATACAGCTCAAAATCAATTCCTGTTGAAAGATAATGCGCCTCGGCGGTGAAATCAGGTAGGTATTTTTCATCCCAGCTGTATATTATAGAGTTTTTTCTTTTGTTCAGTTTATCGAGCCAGTTTTCTCGTCCGCCGTGGGCGAAGACACTTTTTGGGTCATCAATAAAATAATACACACAGGGCACATTCAAAGAATCTATAAAAGTTTCAAGATTTTCATCATGAAAGAAAATATAATCCATCCCAAAAACTACATCAGGATTGAAGTTTTTGATTTTTGCTTTGTCAATTTCTTTAACATCAAATAAAAGCACATCAGCACCAAGGGCTTCAAACCCTCTTGCGATACCTTTTATAATCATTTCACCGATTATACTTGCGGGTGAGAGTACTAATATTTTCATTTTTGTCCTAGTTCAATTTGAGCAAAAGATTTTTGTGCTTGGCTACGACTTCACCCGATGAAAATACATAATCAGGGAACTCTTTATCGAAGAGGTTTTCGTGTGTTTCGCCGTTTTCCAGCTTGAATACCAAAAAGTCCGCATCTTTACCTTTTTCAATGCTTCCCACTCTATCATCGAGTTTTAGGATTTTGGCTGCGTTTATGGTCATCATATCAAGATATTGCAAATCGCTTATGCCTTTTTTTCTGTTGCGGATATATTTTGCCTCGTTCAAAATGCTTAAATCACTGTTGCTGATGAGGCTGTCTGTCCCTAAGGCAACTTTTCCGGGGAAATATTTCATCAAGTTAAAAATATTCGCTGTTTTTTTGTGAAAATACTGATTGCTTCTTGGGCAATGAACAACGCTTGCGCCAAGATTGGCAAGTGTTTCAAGTTCTTCATCGTATAGTTGATTTACATGTACGGCAATAAAATTATCGCGCATTGCATCAAACTCTTGCAGATATTCAACTGGTGTAAGGCCTGTTTTGTCAGGTTTCATATTTTGAAAACCGATAAACTTGTGGAATAAATCCACATCAGAATGGCCGTATTTTAGCCAGTCGAGTTCATCTTGGCATTCACCGAGGCTTGTTTGCAAAAGGGCATGGTGTTTGCGGGAAAACTTGGCTATAACTCTCCATAGGCGTTTGTGAACACCGTATAATGAGTGCGGTGCCATACCGAGGAAAGTGTTTTCTTTTTTTCTTATTAAAAACTTATGCACTTGTTTTTTTAGTTTTCGAAAAGCTTTTTTGCTTGATTTTTCAGAATCTGAAAAAAGTTCTATAAATATATATGTTTTGAGCGGGATATTGTTCAAAATATCAATGAATTCTTTTTCCGCAGATACTTGAGCAAGGGTCGTTGTTCCTGAAACAATAGACATTTCAAGGCCTTTTTTGAAGGATTTTACCTTGTCCTTTTTGCTCCAGCAGGCATATTCTTTGAACAAATTTATCATTCTGTTCATGAATTTTTCAGGAGGCATATATCTTACATAAAATATTTTTCTCAATGTAAGAAGAAATCTTTTGATAATTGCTTCGTGATTATTTGGTTTGTATGTCGGGATATCCGAGTATTGAAGGTGCGTGTGCATATTGATGAAACCCGGTGTCAGGATGGAGTTTCCGTAATCATAAAACTCATATTCTTCCCCGTTAAAATAACCCTCTATGTTGGTATCATCAATGATATCAAGAATTTTGCCGTCTTTTACTACCAGTGCTTTGTTTTCCAGAACTTCTTCGTTTGCAGGCAGTATCCATTTTGCTTTATAAACTTCTGACATTCAACTTAACCTTCGTTTCTTATTTTCGGACCTTTCTATTTTATCATACATAATTTTTTATCTGTGTAAATAATTCTTTTTTGCGTTAAAACTACTATATTTTATTGAAATAAAGGAGAACACCTTGACATCACTACTCTACATATAGTGTAATAATGAGGAACGTTTATTATCAAGAGAGTGCGAATTTTTCCATTTGAGTCGACAAAATGTATATTAAAGAGATTGAAATAGACAATTTCAAATCTTTTGCCAACAAAGTCACAATTCCCTTTATGGACGGATTTACGACTATATCAGGACCTAACGGTTCGGGCAAGAGTAACATCATAGACAGCGTGCTGTTTGCACTTGGGCTGTCTTCTTCGCGTACTTTGCGCGCGGAAAAGTTATTTCACCTCATAAGCACTCATAACAACAAAAACGAGGCTGCCGTCAAAATCACATTTGCCCCTGCGGGTGAAGATGAACCTATTGTCGTCACACGCAAAATCAAAAAAGCCGGTGCAGGGAATTTTATCAGCTCATACGCTTTGAATGGCAAGGGTTCTACTTTATCAGAAATCCATGATTATCTTGCCAAGTACAATATCTCCCCAAATAGCTACAATGTAATCATGCAAGGGGATGTAACAGGAATTACCAACACAACTCCCAATGAAAGACGCAAAATCATCGATGAAATCGCAGGCGTGGCTGATTTTGACCGAAAAATAGAACAAGCTACCCGTGAGCTTGAGATGGTTGAGACCAGAGTCGAAAAATCCACAATCATCTTGAATGAGATAGATTCTCGTATGGAACAGCTTGAGCAAGAAAGAAAAGAAGCACTCAAATATAAAAAACTCAAAGACGAAAAAACAGAGCTTGAGAGTAAGATTTCGGTCGTCAAATATTTTGATATCAAAAACTCCATAGAGCGGTTGCACGAGAGTATCTTGGAGGCTAATAAGCAAAAAAAACTTGAACAAGAAACCCTCAAAAAGCTTTCAAAAACGTTAATTTTGACCCAAGCAGAGCTTGATGATGTGGCCGCTATGGTCAAGACAAAAGGCGAAGCAGAACAAATCGAAATCAAAAAACACTCAGAAGCCCTAAAAGGTGAAATCGCTCGTAAAAAAGACTCAATAGCATTCTGTGACAAGCAAATTGCGGATAACAAAGACGCAGGAACAAGCTCAAATGATAATATCGCCAATCTCAAACAAAAAATTGATGACACCCTTATCAAAATCGAGGGTAAAAACGACGAAATAAAAATTATCGAATCAAATATTGCAAAAGAAAAAGCTGAGCTTGAGCGTGTCCTATCACAAGTGACAGACATCAATCAGAGCACAAATGAGCACGTTGAGCGTCGCAATGATCTTCGCCGTCAGGTGGAAAAAATTCGCGATGATGAAAACCTTCTTATCAAAGAAAAAATCCCTATGGAAGAAAAACTTTCATCTTTGCGAAAAGAGCTGACAGACTCAAAAGATGTTCTCGCACAGCTTGAAGAATCTCAAAAAATGTTTGACTCAAATGAAGAACTGCTAAAGACTCAAATTGAAGAAATTCAAAAAGAGTTGGTGGATTTTGAATCCGCTCAAAAGAAGACTCTCACAGAGCTTGATACCATCAAAAATCAAATTACGGATTCTAGTTACAATATAAATCTTGCCTATCGCAAAATCCAAAATCTCGAAGCGCAAAAACAAGCCTTCGAAGATGCAAATTTTGGTCGAGCTATTGAAACAGTAATGAATTCAGGTCTTGGCGGAATTCACGCACCTCTTGCCAAACTCGGCAAGGTGGACAAAAAATACTCACTCGCTCTTGAAGTAGCGATGGGATCTCGCATGAGATATATCGTTGTGGATTCTGATGAGGTCGCATCTGTTGCAATCGAAATCCTTAAATCCGCAAATGCGGGCAGAGCTTCGTTTTTGCCTTTGAATAAAATCAAAAAAGCACCGGCATCTTTGAACTTGCCAAAAGAACAAGGCGTTGTTGATTATGCGATTGATTTGATTGAATATGATGATGTTTATGATGATGCGTTTTATCATGCGCTGGGTGATACCCTTGTGGTAGAGGACATGCAGGTTGCAAGACGTTTGTTCGGCAGATATCGTATGGTCACACTTGATGGCTCAATTGTCGAGAAATCAGGCCTTATGACAGGTGGTTCAAATGCCAAAAGTTCACTCAAATTCAGTCAAAATGAAGATGAAGAGCTCGCAACTTACAAAAAACGTCTTGAAGAATTTGAATCTAAGCATAAAGGACTTGAATCAAGCAAATCAGAATTAGAAGAAAAACATGAAAAAATCCGCAAATACTACTCTGATGCGATGAATGAACTCAATAAGAAAAAAATTGAATACGATAATATTGTCCGCAATAAATCAGATGCGCAAAAAAATATCGAAGCCAAATTGGAATTTATCAAAGAAGCTGAGCCCAAAATCGAAGAACTTGGCAAAAATCTTGATATTTTTGAGGAAAAACACCTTGCTATTAATGAGCTTTCTGCCGCTTTGACAGAGCAAATCTCTAAAATCGAAGAAGAAATGCCACAAGATGAACTTTCCAAATTGAATGAGCTCACAGAAGGCATTGAGTTTGAAATCAAAAAACTCGAAACCCAAATCGCAAACTGCAACAATGAAATCAAAGGGTTCAATATGGAAATCGAATTCCATAATGAATCCATAAAATCCCAAGAAGAACGCATTGTTAAAGGGAATCTTGATAATGTAAAACTTGTTGAAGATAAAGAAAAATACGCAGCCGAAATTGAACAAATTCAAGCGCAAATAACAGAACTTGATATCAAAATTAAAGAAATAGGCGAAAAACTCGGTGAGCTTCAATCTAAACGTGACGAACTTCAAAAATCTGTCATTGATATAGAAAAACAAAAAGCCACTCTTGAGACCAAAATCGAGCGTACAACGGAGCAATTAGAGGCTTATAAGGCTCGCAGAAAAGAGCTTGAGCCTGAGCTTGTTGCCATAAGAGAAGAACTTCAACAAAACGGATTCGATTTGGCAGAACTTAAACCCACGGAGATTTCTATTGATGAAGTTATGAGAAAAATCTCAAGTCTTGATCGCCGTATGGAAGAGCTTGGCGCCGTCAATATGCGCGCTATTCAAGATTATGATGAAGTCGGAGCACGTAAAGCAGAGCTTGAAGATCGACTCAAAACCCTCGATGATGAGCGCAAGCAAATCAATGATCGTATGCTCGGTTATGAGGATTTGAAGAAAAAGGCATTCCTTGAAACGTTCAATAATATCAATGAAAATTTCAAAGATATTTTTGCCCAATTATCAGACGGTGAGGGTAAGTTGATTCTTGAAAACCCTGAGAATCCACTCGCAGGCGGTATGACAATTGAGGCTCGCCCAAGGGATAAAAAAATGCAGCGTCTTGAATCTATGTCAGGGGGCGAAAAATCTCTCACAGCTTTAGCTTTTGTATTTGCTATTCAAAGATATATGCCTGCGCCGTTCTACGCTTTTGATGAGGTGGATATGCACTTGGATGGTATCAATGTCGAAAAACTCTCAGATATGATTAAAAAGCAAGCGGCGCATACACAGTTTATAGTTGTTTCTTTGCGTAAACCGATGATTGAATCGGCAAACAGAACAATCGGCGTTACACAAAAAGAAAAAGGTATTACCAAAGTTACAGGAGTAAGATTGAGTGATTGATAATGTTTTTGAAAGTGCTATAAGTATTCAAAAATCCAATGCCAAAGACGGTATTGAGATTTTGGTCAACATGGCAAAACGCAATGAGCTTGATCCTTGGAATGTCAATATTGTCGAAGTTACAGACAAATATTTGCATCATTTGGTAGAGCTAAAGCAAAACAATCTCAGACTTACGGGGCGCACTCTTTTGTTCGCTGCGATTTTGCTCAGGCTCAAGTCTGATATTTTAGAAGGTATTGATCCTCTTATGCTTGAAGAGGAAGCTATTGCTGAGTTTGAAGAGGATTATGATGATCCTGATTTTGAGATGGAACAGCTTGCAGGGCGGGCTAATATTATCTCAATCGATGAGGCTCTTGAGAGAAGAACAAGCGTCAAACTCAATCGTAAACGCGTTGTGACATTGAAAGATTTGATTAAGCAGTTGGAGTTTTATGAGGAACTTGAGCGCAAGCGTTCTTTGCGAAACGCTCATGAAAGAGCTAAGCGAAGAGTCAGATCTTATGCCAATTTGACTGCGGATGATATTATCAACCTTGCACATGATGAGTATATTGAAGATAGCGTCAAAAAGCTTTTTGGGATTTTGGAGAGATTGTTTGAATCCAATGAAAAAGTTGAACTCTCAGAACTGCAAGTTCTTGGTATGGACAAAATCTCTACATATATTGCTCTTTTATTCTTATCCGCTGATGGAAGAGTGGATTTGGTCCAAGATGAGTTTTATTCGGATTTATACGTCATCGCTGATGATTTGAAAGGAGAACATGAGCCTAAAGTCCAAAGTTGAGGCGGTGTTGTTTATTACAGCAAGAGCTGCCCAACCTGATGAAATAGCTGCAATTTTGAATGAGCCTGTTGATGAAGTTGAAGAGGCCTTATTGGACTTGATTATGGATTATGCTTCTCGTGAGGGTGCGCTTGAGATTGATGATGAAAACGGGTATATTATACAGGTTCGAGAAGAATATATGGATATTGTCGAAAAGCTTGTCCCGGTTGAGCTTACGCCTGCAATCCTCAAGACTCTTTCTATAATTGCGATAAAAGAGCCTGTTTTGCAGACAGAACTTATTGATTTAAGAGGCTCAAGTGCTTATGAGCATATAAAAGAACTTTTGATAAAAGGACTCATCACACGTCGTCGTGATGCTGCGACTCATTCATTCCGTATTAAAACAACGGATAAATTTGCAGAATATTTCAAGCTCAAAGGTGATGAAGCATCTTTGGCGCAATTTATGGCAGAGAAGAAAAAACTTACGCAAGGGGATATAATCGTCGATCAACAGGAGTTGGAAATAGAAAAAGATTTACTCAATGTTGACTTAATAGAAGATTAGGACGGTGCGAAATGGATACAAATTCAAAAAACCTTGCATATAATACAAGCACATATGCCCAAAGAGAAGCCGCAAAGCAGGCGATATTTAGCCAAACAAAATTCGGGCAGGCTGCATCCGCTTTGAGTGCAACTTCTTCAGGTTCTACATCAGCAAGCGGAATTACATATTATACTATGCCTGATGGCAAAGTGCTTGCTAGGCAATCAAGCTCAAAATATATTGATTTCAAAACTCTTTTTAGTTTTTTGGATGAGGATGACGGGTATGGCACATACACGGGTATAGGTAATTACGGTACAACAGCATCAAATTATATGGCTGCTTATGAAAAAATTGCAAAACAAAGATTAGGCCTTAGCTAAATTCTTCGATTTGACTTTTTCTGGCTCTTTGATTAGGTGTTTTTTTGCCAGGTCTGCAAGAGGCGTTGCGATAATTGGGGTTAGGAATCTATAGATGAAAGCAAATGCAATCATTGTCGGTGCTGTTTTCGCTATGCCGTTTGCTCTGAACTCAAGTTTTTCTAATTGCAATTTTTTGACTTTTTCCATAATTTCAGGCGTTACTTGTGTTATTTTTCTTTTTTCAATTTTTTCAAGAGAAGGGAGTTTTTCTTTTGTGATTTTTTCGAGATTATTTTCAAGGTTTTCGATATTGTATTTTTTGTAGTCAGCAGCTATTTTGTTGAATCCTTTTTGGATGGCATTATTGAGGATAAAGGCTCCTATTGCAGAACCTGACCAGGTGATGAGTTGATTGGCGGCAAGGGTTTGTTTTCGGTCTTCTTCTATTTTTTTGTTTTTCATTGTTGCTGTGATGTAAACAAGGGTTCCTGTCAGGGCTTGTCCTGTTGTCAGAATGTTTCGCATCAATGAGGATTTTTCTGAGTTACCGTTGGCCATGGATTCTGAGAATTTTTTGATGTGTTTGTTTTGGGCCATTTTTTCAATTAGCGGCTCTATCGGTTTGGCTAATTTGTGGATAATTTTTTCCAAGAAGCTCAAATCCTTATCATTTGGTGTGATTTTGCCCTTGAATTGCGGTTGATGGCTTTGGTTTGTTGAACTCTCTATTTCTTTAAAAGCGTCAGGTGTTTTTTGTTGTTTTTTTATGTCGGGTGTTTGTGTTTTTACGGTTTCTTTTTGTTCTTTTAGTTTTTCTTTTTCGGCAGCTTTTTGATCTTTGTTGAAGAATATATTCATCATTGCTGGAATCAAGGCTATTGTTCCTGCTGCGACCAAAGGCTGCAAGACAAGCTTTGGCCCGTAGCTTGCTACAAAGTTAAATGCGTCTGTATTTTTGGGTTTGTTTTTTATGAAAGAATTTTTAAGGTAATTCGGGTCTTTTTTGGCTTTGTTGCATACATTTTTTACAGCAGTATTGATTGGGTTGAACATTATGACAGCAGTGATATATCCCCATAACCCTGATGCAATACTGTGAGCTGCGGCGTATTGTTTGTCTCTTTTTTCGGCTCCTGGCATATTGGCAATGACAATAGGCCTCAGAAGGCAAGTCAACCCTAAAACAACTGCGGCATCAAGTAGTACAGGATTTGCCGTGAGTTTGGCAAATTTGCCGAACCCCCTACTCGTGTATAGCTTTCTTTTGGCCGCATCGGACATTTTGAACGGGCTGCCTGAAAAGTTTATATCTTTATGAGAATGGTCCATTTTATTTGTCGGATCATTTTGCGTTTGATTTTCAAATTTAAACTTATCTCGATGGAATTGATTTCTTTCGAGATTGTTTTTCTGCTGTATTATCATGTATATCTCTAACACTAACGCCTAATTGTTTTAATGTTTCAACATGAATTTTGGTGCGGTTTTTTGGGGGTAGTTTTACAAAAATTTATATTAAAAATGTCTTTGCGCTATTATTATTCTATCAATTTTTGCGAGATCTTGTAAGACTTTGACCCTTGAGAAGTTATTATTTTTTAATAATTCACAGATTGTTTTGGCTTGTCCGATGCCGATTTCAAAGATTAAAAAACCATCTTGGTTAAGGTGCTCGCAGGCTTTTTCTATGATTTTTTTATAAAATTCCACACCTGATTCATCAGGAGCAAAAAGTGCCAGATGAGGCTCATGATTTTTTACTTCAATATCAAGGGCATGTTTTTGGCATGGTGGTATGTAAGGCGGGTTTGAGACTATTATATCGAAAGTTTTTTTTATATTTGAAAACAAATCCGACTCAATAAAGTCTATTTTGGCATCGAGGTTTTTGGCATTTTGCCTTGCAATTTCAAGAGCTTTTTTTGAAATATCACATGCCATGATATTTTTATTTGTGAGTTTTTTGAGCATAATGGCAATGCATCCTGAGCCTGTTCCTATGTCCAAAATATTGTCTGCTTTGAGCTTTGAGGCTTCTTTTACCAAAAGTTCGGTCTCAGGTCTTGGAATTAAAACATCAGAATTTACGATGAATTTTTCTCCCATAAAATACCCGTATCCCAAAAGATGTTGAATGGGTGCTCTTGTCATTAGTCTTTTTTCTATCAGGAGGTTTATTTTTGCGGTTTTTTCATCAGGAATATCTTTATTTAGCCAAAAATCTTGTTTGCTAAGTTCCACAGATTCCAAAATAAGTCTCAATTCGGCTTCTGCTTGAGATATGTCCATGATTTTTTGCAGTTTTTGAGAAAAATTTTTGTATTTAGATACCATTGATCGACACATCATTTTGTAATGTAATAATGAGTTTCGTTCCGGCAGGGAGTTCTACGGGCTCACCTTTTTGGAAGAAAAGATACGTGCTTCCTGCCAAAAAACCGACTCCTGTACCTATTGCCGCTCCGATGAGGGCATAGGGGGTCAAAAGACCTATGCCAAAACCTGTTAATACGCCGCCCAGTGTTGTGAATGCAAGTGTGGAGGCTATTTTCCCAAAACGGTCAAATCCTGATGCTCCAAGGAGGATTCCTGATTTGTCTTTGGTTTCTATTTGGGCAATTATGGGTAAATTGTAGCTCGTATTGCATTCTATTTGTTGAAACTCGATTTCGATAGCGGCATTTTGGTACCAGCTGCCTGATTTTTTCAGGCTGAGAATTTTCCCTGTGACTTCTGAACTTTCCGGGATGATTATTTGATTGTTGATTTCTATGGGGAGGACGAGTTTTGATCTTATAATTTCGTTTTCTTGAGTCGTTTCTGAGTCAATACCGTCGGTTAATTCTATTGCAAGTTTGTGGCCTGAGGGGAGTTTACCTCGTTTTTTTTGTTTTTCGGCTTTTATTGTAGGGGCTTTTTGGCCTGTCAAAATAGCTTCTAATTGTGATTGCAAATCTCTTGAGTAATTTTGAGCATACGATGCACCGAGGCATGTATTACTGCCTAAAAAACTAAATACCAAAGCAGTTGCCGTCAGTTTTTGGATATGTTTTATCATTTTTTTACTGCAAATCTTTTGGCTCAAACCTGGAAAATCCCTTGAAGATGTCTTTTGAATTATTTAAATTTGTGTGCAAAAACCTTACCAACTGGCCTCTTAAGGGGGATGATACTTTTTGTTCGGCACTCTTGAAGATGTTTTCGGTTTCTTTTTTATTTTCGATTAATTTAAATAGCTCTTTGTTCTTCATAATTATATTTTACCTGTTTGCGCTCAGAAAATCTAGTCTTTATTTTGTTTAGCGGGTTTTTGGGGCTGTGTTTTTATTGTTTTAGATTTGTTTTTTATAGCCTAAAAGCTTTTTGGGGAAGGTTTTTATAAAGATATTTTTATTTTTTCAACTAAAGTTGTAGTAAATTCGAACCTTTTGGGAATATTCAAAATTTTGACAAATGATATATTGAATATGTAAGAAGTTGTTTCCCCTAAATGATAATTTTAAAAGACTATTAACCCTTGAAACCGCTGCGTTTTGAACGGCTTAGCACTTGTGCGAAGGTTTGTTTTTTGACGCTAAAGAACTACTTCTTGAGCATAGTTCGATAATTTTTCACACGGATGTTTTATATTTGAAAGGAGCCCCCCCTATGAGCGTAGTAGTAAACACAAACATAAGTTCTCTTATGGTACAAAGAAATTTGTCTGCATCAACATTTAAACTGCAGACTTCAATGCAAAGATTGTCAACAGGTCTTCGTATTAACTCAGCAGCGGATGATGCTGCAGGATTGGCATTATCAGAAAAACTGAACAGCCATATCAAATCATCAGCTGTTACAAAAAGCAATGCGCAAACAGGTATCAACATGTTGCAAGTTGCAGAAAGTGATTTGAATGAAATACAAACAAATCTTCAAAGAATCAGAGACCTTGCAGTACAATCTGCTAACGGTGTTTATTCTTCATCAGAAAGAAGTGCAATAAATCAGGAAGTTGCAGAAAGACTTGCAGAAATAGATCGTATTTCAGCAAGTTCTCAGTTCTCAGACTTGAAACTTCTAGACGGTAGCTTGGGTACAGATCTAAGACTTCAAATCGGTACTTACACTGACTTGACAGCAAACACAGTTAATATTGCTTCTGCTTTTGCTACAACAACTACAGCAGCATTGAATATCGACGGTTTGTCTGTTACTACAGTTGCTACTTCACGTACTGCAATGGATTCACTTGATGATGCAATCACATCTTTATCTGAAAGAAGATCAAAAATCGGTGCAAGCATTAACCGTCTACAATCAACAATCGATAGAATCGATGTAAGAAAAGAAAACTTAGAATCTTCATACTCTGTAATCAGAGACACAGACATCGCACAAGAAACTGCAAACTTGACTAAACAACAAGTTCTTCAGCAATCAGGTGCAATGCTCTTGAAACAGGCAAATACATCAACACAAATTGCCTTGTCACTATTACAAAGCTAATGAAAGGACTAATAATGAATATACTACTTAAGATTTTTAACCTAATATAAATCAGCTCAAGGGAAAAACATCTATTCTGCGGACCACTCGTCCGCAGTTATTTTTTGTTTTGAAATATTTAAGAATACACCAAAAACTACATTTGCTTATTGTTTAAAAAGTGCTAATATAAACTTATTATGAGCCTAGTTAAAGAATTTACAAAAACCTTGCCGCAAGGCGCAAATTGTGAGGTAGTCGCTGTTATTAACGGCGACAAAGATTATCTTTTGTACAACGGAAAAATAATCGGTATCAACAATGATCTTGATATCAAAGACATCCCACAAGATGCATCGGTAGAAGTCGTTGATGCGACTTTTTGCAAGATTACCACAGGTCTTTTTGATACACATACGCATGGTGCTTATGGGTGCTGTTTTAACGATTTTTCAGAAGACAGTCTTTTTAATCTTCTTTTTCAATTGCCAAAACATGGCGTAACTTCAGTTATGGCAACTGTTATGACCGCATCAGATGATGAGATCAAAACAGCAATTGCAAAGATAAAAAAAGTCGCCGCGCTTGCGCCTAAAGGTGCGTGCAAAATTGAAGGAATTCACCTCGAAGGGCCTTATATTGCAGGCAGATATAAGGGAGTTCATCAAGAGCAATATCTCAAACGACCTACAATTGAACATTATAAGACTATTGAGGATGATTTTATCAAGGTGGTAACTATTGCGCCGGAACTTGATAAAAGTAAAGAATTTGCCAACTATCTCAAATCAAAAGGTGTAAAAGTTGCAGGCGGGCACTCTGAAGCTTCACCTGATGATATGGTAGGTATCCACCAGGTTACCCATCTTTTTAATGCGATGGCACCAATAAATCACAGAAAACCATCTATCACATCAGATGCTTTGTTTCGTGATGATGTAGCTGTCGAAGTCATTGCTGATGGTACGCATGTGGATGTTGAAACCTTAAAACTTATTTTCAAAATCAAAAAACCTGATTCGATTTTGCTCATAAGCGACAGCCTCCCTATTGCAGGGTCAAAAGAAGGAAGAGGTTTTTTTGCAGGGCAAGAAATAATAATAAGAAACGGCAAAGCTTTAAACAGCAATGGTACAATCGCAGGAAGTATCAAATTTCTTGATGAAATCGGATTGAGTCTTGTTAGAGAAAAATTGATAAATTTCGATTCTTTCATCAAATATGCATCTACGAATCCCTTGCGACATTATGGTTTAGCTCATTCTTTATCTTTGGGGAAAAAAGCCGATTTGGTTTTGTGGAAATCAGATAAGCCCTATATGGCAATTATTGACGGCGTAGTGGCTTAATCAGATATTTGCTCATAAATAAAAATCATTTGTCGGCACAAAAATGTCGTCGGATTTTACGTGATTTTTTTATTGTATAATTACACTGTATTAGAAAGAAGGCTAAATAATGATTATTCCAAGTATAGATATAATGGATGGAAAAGCTGTTCAATTAGAGCAGGGAGAGAAAAAAATTCTTGAAAGAGAAGATGTTTTTGAACTTGCTGAGTATTTTTCAAGATTCGGTGAGATTGCGGTCATTGACCTTGATGCGGCGATGGGTAAGGGCGATAATGAAGAACTTATCAAAAAACTTTGCGCCAAGTATACGTGTCGAGTAGGTGGCGGGATTCGTGATATAGAAAAAGCCCAAAGGCTTATAACATACGGTGCCAAAAAACTCATCATCGGCACTGCCGCTACAGAAGAATTTCTCTCAAAGTTACCCAAAGACAGACTCATCGTTGCAATTGATTCAAAAAACGGTCAAGTGGTGAAAAAAGGATGGGCGGAATCAACAGGCGAAACGCCTGATGAATGGGTAAAACGCTTTGATGGACTATGTTGCGGGTATCTTTATACCATTGTTGAAAAAGAAGGAATGATGGGCGGCACAGATCTTGACGCCATCGAAAAAATCTCAAAAATCACTCACAACCCAATAACTGCCGCAGGCGGAATCTGTACTGTCGATGAAATAGTTAAGCTTGAAAAAATGAACATTTCATCGCAGCTTGGAATGGCAATTTATACAGGGGCTTTGAGCCTTGAAGATGCATTCATTTCTGTTTTGGATTTTGAAAAACAAGACGGACTTATCCCGACGATTGTTCAAGATATCAAAACCAAACAGGTTCTTATGCTTGCATACAGTAATAAAGATGCTGTTTTGAAATCTCTTAAAACAGGCAAGTCGACTTATTTTTCGCGTTCTCGCAATGAATTATGGACAAAAGGTGAGACATCAGGAAACACCCAAAAACTCGTCAGTGCCAAATTTGATTGTGATCATGATACTTTGCTCTACAAAGTCGAACAACACGGCCCTGCTTGTCATCTTGGCAGATTTACCTGCTTTGAGGATAGGGATTTTGTTATTGAAGATTTGTATGATTTGCTTATTGAACGCAAAAATAATCTTCCCGAAAAATCTTTCACGACCAAATTATTCCGTGATAAAGATTTTTTGAATTCAAAAATTCTGGAAGAAGCAAACGAAGTAGTGGATTTTGAGAACGGTGAAGATGATCTTGGCTGGGAAGCAGCTGATTTGACGTATTTTGTCTTGACTTTGATGGCCAAACATAACGTCACACCACAAGAAGTTTTGAACAATTTGGATTCAAGAAGAAAATGAAAATAACAACTTATGAAAATTTAAGCGATGATTTTTTTGCCTATCAGGATTTTGAGGGTATAGATTCTGTTGTTGAAATAATCAAAGATGTCAAACTTCGCGGTGATGAGGCTGTTATTGAATATTCGCGCCGATTTGGCGATGGGGATATTCAAGCACTTGAACTTACTCCAAGTGAAATTGAAGAAGCGATAAAACTTGTATCGCCCGATGTGATTGATGCTATCAAAAAATCTCTCAAAAACGTCAAAGCCTTCGCACAAAGGCAGTTTTTGAGCATTAATAATGTCGAAATGGAGCTTAACGGTGCAATTTTGGGGCATAGTATCATTCCTCTTGAAAGAGCGGGGGCTTATGTTCCTGGTGGCAATTATCCTCTTCCTTCATCTGCAATTATGTCAGTTGTTCCTGCCAAAGTTGCAGGGGTCAAAGAGGTCATTGTGTGCTCACCCAAAATAAAACCCGAAACTGTTGCTGCGGCTCATTTGGCGGGTGCGGATAGGATTTTTAGAGTGGGCGGAGTTCAGGCAATTGCGGCTATGGCATATGGCACAGAGACTATTCCGAAGGTGGATAAAATCACAGGCCCCGGCAATAAATACGTGACCGCGGCCAAAAAAGAAGTATACGGCGTGTGCGGGATAGATTTTTTGGCAGGCCCATCAGAAGTTATGATAATTGCTGATGAAACATCAAAACCATCATTTGTGGCGGCAGATATGCTGGCGCAATGCGAGCATGATTTGGATGCGAGGGCTTATCTTGTGAGTACATCTGAGGATTTTATCAAGCAAGTTGAGCTAAAAATCGCAGAATTTTTGCCAAGTCTTGCAACAGCAGATATCGCAGCTCAGTCAATTGCACAATCAACAGCTATACTTGTCAGTGATTTTGATCAGGCTGTTGAAATTGCAAACAAAAAAGCACCCGAGCATTTGGAAATTTGTTTTGAGGATGCTGATGAATGGATGCCCAAATTTACTAATTACGGCTCGTTGTTTATCGGCAGTTACTCAGCAGAAGTCCTTGGTGATTATTGTTCAGGTACAAATCATGTTTTGCCGACTAATGGGGTCGCTCGTTATAACGGTGGGTTGAGTGTGTTTGATTTTATCAAAATCCAGACATTTCAACAGGTGCCAAGAGGCTCTGAATTATGCCATATTGCATCAATTATGGCAAACACAGAGGGACTTATGGCGCACAAGCTTTCTGCTGATTTGAGAAAGAAGCCATAATTTTGTTTAGATGACAAACTTTTAAAAATTTAATATAATATTTTTAATACACATAAGGGGTTTGACGATGGAAGAAAAAGATTTAGAGCACACATTGGCTGATGGACTGGGGCTCAAGCTCGTTGAAGCGTTGCAAAACCAAACGGATGAAGACGGTGATTTTATTGAAGAACCGATTACTTTTAAAGAAGAAAAGGTTGAGATAAAAACGCCTGAACCCAAGCCTGTTTTTAGTGCTCAATCTTCTGATGATTTGACTCTTTCTGATAACGTCACAAAGTTGATTAAGCTTGTAAATACGCTTCCGGCTGATGTTTCCAAGCAAACAGGTGCTATCATTATCAAGCAGACAATGGAAGCAATGGGGATTTCTATGAAAGACCTCATCTCAGAAGCCAAAGGCGTGCAAGAGAGTATTAACGGCAATATTCGCACTTGTATGAGCGATATTGAAGAATCTAAAGCCAAAATAAAAAAATTCGAATCTCAAATTAAATCATACAAAAAAACCTCCGCCGAACTTGATGATTTGGTCGGGCTTTTTATTGTGACTGAGAAGAAGTAGGATTGAACAAAAACACCTTTCTCTGCCCGAGCAAGGCATACAAAATTGTAAAATTCTGAAATTGTCTTGTAATATTTGACAGCTCAACCCACTTCACTACGTTTTGGTTTTACTAAGCAAAACCTTCACTACATCGTGGCTTTCGCAAGGCGAGTTTTACTCCCGTCAAAATTACGCAGTCCAGTTTCAAAACAGCTAAAATCCATATTTCAACTGTTTTTCACATCCTTAAGGCTCGTTTTGCTCGCATAAAAAAAACCGACTTCTTTGTGGGAAATCGGTTGAAGTCTTTTTTGACTCCTCTAAGCGGTTAGTGAAAGGTATGTCGGTGTGTGTTGGTTGGTTAAAATCTTTTAGGTGACTTGCCTCTTACTTGTTTTATTCCTCTTTACACTTATATAAAAACAGCGCGATATAAAAGATTGCTAAATTGGATGCATTTTGTATATATTATATTTAATATATCTTTACATTAAATAAAAAATCAATATATATGGTTCTTTCAGCTTGCAGTCCAAATCTACATATTCAAGACAAGACTTTGGTTTTTTGCTAAAATATCCTTATGGAAAAAATACTTTTAATCACACAAGACGATAATTTGACCCAAAAATGTTCCGATGTTTTTGTTCAAAACGATTACAAATTTGAGTTGGCAAAAGATAAGCAAGAAATAGACTTTGTCGTAACGCAGTTTGCTCCTGATGTTGTGCTTGTGGATATGGATTTTGACGGTGTGGATGTTCAGGTATTGTGCAATAATCTCAAGCTTTATTCTCAAAGCGATGACATCCAGCTTTTGTTGATTACTGATGGCAAAAAAATCCTTCCCGATGCTTTGAGCAGGGTTGATGGATATGTGGTAAAACCCTTCTCTAATGAGGTTTTGCTCTCAAGTGTCAATGCGCATCTTCGTACAAAAAAACGTCTTGATATGATTTTTTCCAAAACCTCAGAACTTGCGCGCAGCCTTTATCAATTGAATGTTATGTATGATACGAGTTCGCAATTGGCAGGGACTTTGGACAAGCAAAAGCTCATTGACGTTATGAGAGAAGGCTTTGAGCGTAGTATAAGTTTTGCGATGTGTGCAATTTTACTTGTTTCAGATGATGATGTTACTCTTGTTATCAATTCTCTTCATCCTGTCTCAGAGCGTCTTGAGGCGGCTATCAAGCTCCGGATGATGCTTAATTATAAGAATCTTTTTCACGACCGCAAATGTCCTTTTGACTTTAATATTGATGATATTCAAGTATCAAAAGCGTCCAAGCATTCGGATGGAAATTTCGATATCAAAATTGTTGATTTTGATACGTTATTTTCGCCAATCAGTACTGCTGATAACTTTTTTGGGATGGTTGAGGTTTTTCGTGACGAAAAATTTTCTCAAGAAGATGCAACTTGTTTTCAGACTTTGGTCAAACAAGTTTCTCTTCCTTTGGAGAGTGCCAATTTGTATGAGGAACTCCAAAACACCAACAAAAAACTTGAAAAACTCGAACAGCTCAAATCAGAATTCATTTCGATTGTATCGCATGAGCTGCGCACGCCTTTGACTGCTATCAAAAATTCTCTCAAAATTATCCTTAGCGGAAAATCAGGCGAGCTTCCTGCTCCTATGGCGAATTTTTTAAACATGGCAAGCAGAAATGTAACAAGGCTTTCAGGTATTATTAATGATCTTTTGGATTTGTCAAAAATTGAGGCGGGTAAGATGGATTTTCGCTTCGAAAAATTCAATGCTAAAACATCTTTTGAGGATGTGTATGCTACGTTTTTGGCCAGTGCTCAAGAAAAAAACATCAATCTTAATCTCGATTTGAGCCAAAATCTTGATGATGCGTATGGGGATTTGGACAGAATTGAGCAGGTTTTGTCTAATCTTGTTTCAAACGCGGTCAAGTTTACTCCTGAAGAAGGCGAGATAAAGATTTCTGCCAAAGATGCAACTGATGAAGAAATCAAAAAATGTAATCCTGCTTTAAAAGGCGGCTATGTCAAAATTTCTGTTAAAGACACAGGTATCGGCATTGCGGCGGATGATTTGCCGAAAGTTTTTGATAAGTTTCAGCAAATTGAGAGTGCTCTTGTCAGAAAAGTAGGCGGCACAGGGCTTGGGCTTTCTATTGCAAGACAGCTCGTTGAGGCTCATCGCGGTTGTATTTGGGTTGATTCAGAAGTCGGACTCGGGTCTGAGTTTTCTTTTTTGATACCAACGGCGACTGAGGAGAATATATTTATTTTGGAAATAGACAAACTCATCCAAAATGCAAAGCAAAATCACGCAGGCCTTGCTTTGGTAGAGGTTTTGGAAGAAGGCGGACAAGCTTTTATTGATGAATTTGTGGGCAATTCCAATATTGTAACTAAATATGACAAGGCTCGAATTTTCACTCAAAGTTCCTCAAATTCAGCAACGATGCATATTGTGTTGCCCGATGCCAACAAAATGGCTCTTGATATTTTATTGCAAAAAATTAAGGAACTAATAATCTCTCAAAACTTCACGTATAATATTAAATTAGGAGGAGTTATTTATCCTGATGATGCGATAAATTCTGATGAATTGTTGCAAAGAGTAGCAGAAAATTTGATTGAGTTGGTGTGAAAAGGGGTTTTATATGCCAAAGACAATTTTGATTGCTGATGATGAAGCCGATATTGTAGAAACGCTGCAATTTATGTTTCAGGCAGAAGGATATAACTGCAAAGTGGCTTATGATGGTGAAGAAGCTCTTGCTTTGGCCAAAGAAGTCAAACCTGATTTGATGATTCTTGATGTTATGATGCCAAAAATAAATGGTTACAAAGTTTGTCGTTTACTCAAATTTGATGCCAAATACAAAGACATTCCGATTTTGATGGTGACAGCAAGATCCCAAGATGAGGACAAGCTCATTGGCGAAGAAACAGGCGCAAATGAATATATTACAAAACCTTTTGATATAGAAGCCGTAGTTAACAAAGTTAAAAAATACTTAGGTGAGTGATGCAAGAGATTTTGACCAACAAAACGGTAGAAAAGCTAAAACACGATCTCGTCAAAGAGGGCCTTGTTACTTATGATGAATTGACAAGAGCGCAAGAAATTTCTCAGGCACAAAGAGTCAATTTGGCTCAAGCACTTATCAAATCAAATGTTTTGACAGAAGAAGACTTACTCAAATTTATTGAGACAAAGCTCCATATTCCTTATGTAAACCTCGATGATTATACGCTTGATGAGAGGCTTTTGGGGTATATTGCCGCAGTTGATGCCAAAAAATACAGAGTTATACCTTTATTCAAAATTGAAGATGTTTTGACCGTTGCAATGTGCGATCCTATGGAT
>JAQUTS010000007.1 GCA_028694275.1 Candidatus Gastranaerophilales bacterium | reverse complement strand
TTTGCTGAAGAATATTTCCGATACTTACATACACAAAAGCATCATTGGGCTTGAGGTTGATGACTTGGTTGTATTCGACTAAAGCTTGCTCCCACATGCCTTTTTCTGTGTATAACCCTGCAAGTTTGGTATGCAAAAGCGGGTCATCCGGTGATAAAGAAATAGCTTTTTTCAAATAACTAATGGCTTCGTCATAATTATTTATTCTGTGATAAGCCGTACTTTTTTGGTAGTATTCATAGGCTTCTTGATTCATAGCAAAGCTGCTTTGAATATTCAAAATTAAAATCATTACTGTTATTATTAAAACTAGTTTCTTTTTCATTTTTATAATCCTCTTACTTAGAATTATGGCTCTTTTGGGGTGGTTTGGGCAACTACATTAAGTTGTATTTCTTAAGAAATTTTTTGTATATTTGATAATTCATCTCACCGCCTATCAGCATTATCAAAGACGTATAATAAAGCCACAGAAGCAATACCGCAAAACCTGCCAAAATTCCATAAACTTTATCATATGTGCCGAAATTATTTACGTATAAACTAAAACCCCAAGATGCCGTTAACCAAAAAGAACAGAAAAACAAAGTCCCGGGTAATGTATATAATACACGTACTTTTTTGCGGAAAGTTTCGGTGTTTGGCATAAAGTAATAATTAAGAAAAATCATTACAAATAATGCCGCAAATGCCACGAACCACCTTAAGGCCAAGACCGTATTGATTGTATCTAAAAGCGTTGATTGTATTGTCACAAACTGTGATATGGAATCGATTATAATCTGGGCAAAAACCGTCAAATTGACCCCCAAAAACATTATAGTGGCATTTAGGACGACCAAAAGCATTGATAGAATTCTCACATACCAATAAGGTCTGGTTTCTTTTGTTTTATAAGCTTTGTTCAAGCCTTTGATTGCAACGGCTGTACCGTTTGAGGCCAAAAACAACGATGTCACCAAACTTATTGTTGCCAAACTTTTGCTTGATGAGAGCATGATGCTTGTGAGTACGTTTTCGATTGTTTGCATTGCCGAAAGGGGAGCTATTTCGGATAAAAAATCCATGATTTTATCAATACGGGCTTCTGTACCCAAAAGTCCGAAAACAGATACCAAAAATATCAAAAACGGAAAAATCGCCAAAGTGAAAATATACGCCATTTCTGATGCCGTACCCATAAAATCGTCTTTGATTACTCTTGTGATTAGATCCTTAAAGAATGTTTTGATTCTTTTAGGAATGCGTTGTAGTTTTTTCGTCATAATATTTCAGCTGTTTTTTTGCTATAGGCAAAATTTCTTTTAATGCTTCCTCGGGAGTTTTTTCTATTATGCATCCTGCTGCCAGTCTGTGTCCTCCGCCTCCGAAAAATCCGGCTATTTTGGAAATATCAATATTTTTGCTTCTTAGGCTGACTTTGGTTTCTTTGTTTGGAGTTTCTTTTAGAACCATTGATATTTCAGTTGTTTTGGCTTGGCGCATAGCTTCTGATATTCCATCGGTGTAGCTGTCTTGCGAGCCGTATTGATCAAGTGTTTTTCTTGATATGATCGTATAGACTATTTTATCATTTTCTTCAAATTTTGCATTATTTATTGCCAAAGCCTGTAAACGTATCATATTAAGAGGCTTTTGCTCGTAACATTTTTTGTAAATCTCATCAGGTTTGATTTTGGTTTCAAGCAACTTAGCGCATGCCAAAAAAGTAGTCGGGGTTGTATTTTCAAATCTGAATCCGCCCGTATCGGTCAAAATTGAAACATAAAGGCAAGTCGCGACTTCTTTTGTGATGGTGCATCCTATTTGCGGTGCTATATTAACAAGCATTTCACCGACAGATGATGCCATAGGGTCTATGATGTTGAGATTCCCAAAACTTTTATTTGTTTTGTGGTGGTCTATGTTGACAGAAAATTTGGCTTTTTTGAAAAATACCAACGCCTCAGCAAGCCTGTCTTCTGCTGCGCAATCAACACTAATTGCAAGGTCATATTTTTCTAAAAGGTTTTTGTCATAAGCTGATTTTAATTTTCTGACCCCGGGTAAAAACTCATATATTTCAGGCACTTTACCCAAAATAAGAGTATCAATTTGGGTAAAATGTTTATGTTGTTCAAGCATCATCATAAGGCCTAAAGCTGAGCCCAAAGTGTCTCCGTCAGGACCTATGTGCGAGATAATCAGTACATTTTGTGATTTTTTGATTATATCTGATAATGTATTCATGTTAACAAATCGTTCTATCTACGCTATTATAATAAAGTCTAGCACAAAATAGAGTCGAGGATTGAATAAGATGGAAGTAAGTTTACATATCGCGTATATTTTGGGAACACTGTTCGCGATAGTTTTTAGTTGCGTGGTATTTACTAATGCTGTTGAGCATTTGGGAGAAAAGCTTTGTCTTTCCCAAGGAGCTGTAGGCAGTATTTTGGCGGCTGTCGGCACGGCGTTGCCTGAGACGATAGTTCCTCTTGTGGCAATTATTGGGGCTCATATGGCAGGACAAGACGGTGTTGGGCACCAGATAGGTATCGGGGCCATTTTAGGGGCTCCTTTTATGCTTGGGACTTTGGCGTTTTTCATTACCGGTTTTGCGGTTTTTACTTTTAGTTGGTCAAAGCGCAGAACTCTTGAAATGCCTATAAATACCAGTCTTATGTTCCGTGATTTAAAATATTTTGCTATAGGCTATGCAATTGCTGTTTTGGGCTCATTTTTACCGAGTTCTTCATATAAGCACTTTTTGGCAGTATTTTTGATAGCATTTTATGGCTTTTATGTTTATCGAACTATTCAAGACAAAAGTTCTGTAGAACCTGAAGAAGCTGAGGAGCTTGATAAGCTTTATCTTGGCAAATATTGCAAAGTGGCACCTCGTAATGAAGTTATTCTTGTGTATTTGCAAGTATTGTTATCTTTGGGGGGAATTATTGTTTTTGCAGATATTTTTGTTAAGCAACTGGAGTTTTTGTCACATTTTTGGGGCATAAATCCTATGATTTTGAGTCTTATTATTGCACCTATCGCAACAGAATTGCCTGAAAAATTTAATAGTGTAATTTGGATTCGTGCCAAAAAAGACACCCTTGCCTTGGGTAATATTACAGGGGCTATGGTTTTTCAAAGCTGTATTCCAACAGCTGTTGGGCTTAGTTTGACCCCTTGGATTCTTGGAGTTGATGCGTTTGTTAATATTTTGATGGTGTATTTGTCAGTCTTTATTGTTTATATCAATATTGTTCGTAATAAAGGTGTCCTCAGTCCGTATTCACTACTTGCAGGCGGGGCGTTTTATTTGTTATATTTAGTTTATGTTTTACTTAAAATAAAGGGAATTGGTCTATGAAAATCGGTATTATAGGTGTTGGTGCGGTTGGTGGTTATTTTGGAGCCAAGCTTGCCAATGCAGGGCTTGATGTTACTTTTATCGGTACCAGCAGAACTGTTCAGATGGTATATCATAACGGTTTGTATGTAAAAAGTTTTCAGGGCGATATTCATATAAAAGACCCAAAAATTTATCATGCATTTGAAGCTATAAAAGATGCGGATGTGGTTTTATTTTGTGTGAAATCATACCTTACAGAGCAATTGGCGAGAGCCCTTGAGCCAAGACTCAATAAAAATGCAATTATTGTTTCTATGCAAAACGGTATAGAAAATGAAAAAATTCTGGCGGATGTTTTTGGTGCTGAAAGAGTGATTGGTTCGGTTGTTTTTATCAGCTCACAGCTTGAGCGTCCGGGGTATATCAACCATACTGGCTTTGGCAAGGTTGTTTTTGGTGAATTAAACGGCGAAGTTACCCCAAGAGTACAGAATTTGGCGCAGTTATTCCTTGAGGCACAAATTCCCGCGGATGTGACGGATAATATTTATAAAGAATTGTGGAAAAAACTCATTCTTAACACGGCTTATAATGGTTATACATGCTTGATAGAAGGTGCTTTGAAGTATTTCTATGATGTTCCTGAGGCTGTTGAGATGTTCCACAAAACACTCAAAGAAGGACAAATGCTCTCAAGGCTTGAAGGGTATGATATTACGGATGAAGAAATCAATGAAATCATGCTTGTGACCAAGTCTGAGGGATTTTTGAATTTTAAAACATCCACACTTCAGGATTTGGAAAAAGGTAAACCGCTTGAAATTGACGCTATTCAAGGAGTTTTGCTTCAAATAGCAGAAAAACACAATGTGGAAGTGCCTTTGAACAAATTTATCTTTGCAATGTTACGTCTTAAAATGCTGAACAAAAAATTCGGGTAGCGGAATCTTGATGAGGGCGAGCGAAGCGAAACTCGTTTATGTCAAAAATCTTTTAACACGTTTTTTTGTTAATGCTAAAATTATTATATAAGTTGACAGCAAGGAGCGAAAAATCGTGGAATCAGCAGAACAAACAACGCAAACGCAACAAGATAGTCAAAGACTAAGAACAGCAAGAATTCAAAAATTAACAGATTTGGTTGATAAAGGTATCAACCCATATCCGTATAAGTTCGTTAGAACAGCAGTGGCACAAGAGCTCCAGGATAAATATGCCGAGCTTGAATCAGGTATTGAAACAGAAGATACATATTCTGTGGCGGGCCGTATTATGGCGATTCGTAACAGCGGAATGTTTATGGATTTGATGGATACAACCGGCAAAATTCAAATTTTTTGCCACAAAGAATTTATCGGCGAAGAGCCGTTCAAAACTCTAAAACTCGTTGATGTCGGTGATATCATCGGAATCACGGGTACTATTCGTCGTACGCCAAGAGGCGAGTTGAGCTTGAAGGCAACTTCTTATCAAATTCTTTCAAAGTCGCTTTTGCCGCTTCCTGAAAAATTTCACGGCTTAACTGATGTTGAAACTCGTTATCGTCAAAGATACGTCGATTTGATTGTGAATTCTGATACGCGCGACACGTTAAGAAAAAGAAGTTTGATTATTCAAGAAATCAGAACATTCTTGATGGAAAGAGGGTATTTGGAAGTTGAAACCCCAATGCTTCAAACCCTTGCAGGCGGAGCTGCGGCGAGACCTTTTGAAACTCATCATAATGCGCTTGATATCCCGATGTTTATGCGTATTGCACCTGAGCTTCACCTCAAAAGACTTATGGTTGGCGGGCTAAATGATAAAGTTTTTGAGCTTAATCGCAATTTCCGTAATGAAGGTATAGACACCCGTCATAATCCTGAATTTACTATGCTTGAATTGTATGAGGCTTATTCTGATTATAACGATATGATGGATTTAATCGAAAATATGATTGCCCGAGTTTGCAATAATGTTTTGGGCTCTACAAAAGTGAATTTTCAGGGTACAGAGCTCGATTTCACTCCTCCTTGGGAGAGAATGACTATGCTTGGTGCTGTCAAAAAATATACAGGGATTGATTTCGCTGAGCATCTTGATGAAGTAGATGCCGCTAAAAAAGCAAAAGAAATCGGCGTTGAAACAGAACAAGGCGATAATTGGGGCAAAGTTATTGACAAAGTTTTTGAAGAAAAAGTTGAGCCTCATTTGATTCAGCCTGTTCATATTATTGATTATCCGCGTGATATATCACCTTTGGCAAAGGCGCACCGTGATAATCCACGTTTGACAGAGCGTTTTGAGTCTCGTGTAAACGGATGGGAAATCTCAAATGCATTCTCAGAGCTTACTGATCCGATTGATCAAAGAGGTCGTTTTGAAGGGCAAGCAAAAGCAAAAGCTGATGGTGATGAAGAAGCTCATCCGATTGATGAGGATTACATTACGGCTCTTGAATATGGTCTTGCGCCATGCGGCGGGCTTGGTGTCGGTATAGATAGACTTGTTATGCTTTTGACAGATTCACCTACAATTCGTGATGTCATTGCATTCCCGACTATGAAGCCAAAAGGGCACAAGGCTGATAAAGAATAAAATTTGCATTAAAAAAGCGATGGATATTTCCACCGCTTTTTTGAGTTTTATGTTGTTATTGTCTTGGATTATTGGCCGTTCAAAATCGTTTATTTCGTTTCGGTTTTGCTATACAAAAACCTTCACTTCATCGGATCTTTCACTTTGGAGTGCTGGGTTCGCTTTGCTCACACGGCGCACTTGCCAAAATCCGCTAGCAACTGCAGCAATCGCAAGAGCAAGAACATCCGCCAAGAGCTTCTTTAGCTTCTTCCAGTCTTACTTTGATACGACCGTCAACAGCGATACCTTCACCTGTTTTTTCAGAAATCAATAATGGGTTGATATCCAATTCATCGATGAAACTGAAATCAGAAACAAGCTGAGATAATCTCAAAAGAGTTTCTTGAATTTGGTCTATCTGCGCAGGTTTTGTACCGCGAGCACCTTTTAGAAGTTCGTATGATTTTACTGATTTAATCATTTCATCAGCATCAACATCAGTCAACGGCGCAATGCGGAATGTGACGTCTTTTAGGACTTCGATGAAAACACCGCCAAGCCCAAACATCATCATAGGTCCGTATTGAGGATCTGTTGCAATACCGCAAACCATCTCGCGAGAACCTTTTACCATTTCTTGAATGATAACACCTTCAAGACCTTCGATAAGGTTCTTTTCGGTAAGTTTTTCAATCAAGTCCTGATATTCTGCTCTTAGCTGTTCTTCTGATTGAATATTGACTCTTACACCGCCCACATCTGTTTTGTGAGAAGTTGTTTTTGATGTCATTTTCATAACAACAGGATATCCAATCTCATTACCAAGTTTCGCAACTTCTTCTTCATTGGTTGCAAGGCCGTATTTACAAGCTCTGATACCATATGCTTCTAAAATATCAATAGATTCAAGAGTTGTCAATTGTGCTCTGTTTTCTGCCAGTGACTGTTTAATGATTTTGGCAGCTTTTTCTTTATCTACATTGTAAGAAGGTATTTTGCCCTCAGGTCTTTCGACCCAAAGTCTTTGCTCATTCAGTCTTTTCAAGCCTTCAGCAGCTTCTTCAGCGTACATAAAGAATGGCATATTAACTTCCATATTCGAAATTTCTGTAAAGAACTCACTTTTTGTCATGAACACGCCGATAACCGGTTTTTCAGGGTGAGCTTTTTTGATTTCCATAAGTGCTTTTGCAACGTCGATATCTTTCAAGCCTAAGAATGGCAAGTAGATTGTGATAATCATATCAACATTTTCATCAGCGATAACTGTTTCAAGTGTTTGTTTGTAGTGCTCGATAGGAGCTGATGCGATCATATCGATAGGGTTTTTAACACTTGCAGCCGCAGGCAAGAAACTTATGAGTTTTTCTCTTGTTTGATCAGAAATCTGCGCTATTTGCATACCAGATTCGCAAATTGCGTCAGTTGCCATAATTCCAGGACCGCCTGAATTTGTGATAATTGCAACTCTGTCGCCTTTTGGAATAGGGCAGTTAGCAAAAACTTTTGCTGTTGAGAAAAGGTTTTTCAAAGAGTATTCTCTGATTACGCCTGATTGAGCCAATAAAGCGTTTGCAGCTTTATCAGCACCAGCCAACGAACCTGTGTGAGAAGATGCTGCAGAAGCACCAGCTGCACTACGTCCTGCTTTAAGAGCCAGGATTGGTTTATTTTTTGAAATTCTTGTTGCTAATTCTCTGAAGTTTGATGGGTTTTGGATTGATTCCATATACAAAAGAATTTGTTCTACATCTGAATCATTTTCCCAGTATTCCATAGCTGTTTCAGCGTTAATATCAGCTTGGTTACCAATTGAAATGAATTGAGCGAAACCAAGGTTTAAGTCTTTCAAAATGTTTAATATGCCGCCGCCAAGAGCACCTGATTGAGAAACAAAACCGATATTGCCTCTCTCAGGAAGAGTTTCAGCGAAGCAGCCGTCCATCCTGATATCCGGGTGAGTGTTTACAACGCCCAAGCAGTTTGGACCAACGCATCTCATGCCGTATTCTTTTAATTTGGCAGCAAGTTCTTTTTCCATTTGAGCGCCTTTTTCGCCAGCTTCTTTGAAGCCTGCAGAAATAACGCAAATACCTTTAATACCTTTTTCGTTACATTCATCAAGAGTAGAAAGAACGAATTTCGCAGGAATGATGATGATTGCTAAATCCACATCTCCCGGGATTTCTGTGATATTTGTATATGATTGAATTCCTTCGATTACACCACCTTTTGGATTGACAGGATAAATATTTCCGTTGAATTTATATTCCTGTAATCTTTTCATAATATCTGACCCGATGGTATGTTCTTTTGTAGACGCACCTACTACTGCAATTGATTTTGGTCGCATAATTGCATCAAGTTGTTTACTCATTTTTACCTCTGTTTCTATTAAAAATTATAATAACCCTAAGTATGTAAGACCGTAATGGCCATTTTGTATAATAGTCTTTTGGTACTTACCTGAGCGGTGTAAATTTCACTCTGCAAAATTTTATCCTCTCTATACTATTATGTTACGCGCAAAATGGATTGTAAACCAGTAATTTTGATTTTTTGTAGCATTTTTTATCATAACAAAGTGTCATTCTGAACTCGTTTCAGAATCTTGCCATGTTCTATTCGGACGGAGGAAACTTTTTTGGTCCAAAATTTTATTTTTGGACAAATTTCCCCTGATAACTGCCTCTTCTATCAAGTTCTGTATCAATTTTATTCAAAAGTTCGAATTTTTTAGGAAGCCAACGAGGGGCTACCAAAATTTTCTTTAGTCCGTTCCCCGCAAGGCGGTGAATTGTCATCTCAGGAGGCAAAAGCTCTAAAAAATCACAAACTGTCTCAATATATTCATCTTCTTCGAACATCCTAATTTCGCCATTATTGTACATACGCTCCATAGGAGTGCCTTTTAGTATGCAAAGAAGGTGGATTTTGACTCCATCAATTCCAAGGCGTGAAATTTCTTTTGCCGTTTGCAAAATATCATCCTTGCTTTCATTGGGAAGTCCGATAATCACATGCGCACAAATATTGATATTTTTGCCCTGTGTAAGTTCAACTGCATCATAAAATTCTCGGGCATGGTGGCCGCGGTTGATAAAATCCAGAGTCTTGTCATGAATGCTCTGAAGCCCGTATTCTACCCAAGTATAGTGGTCTTTGGCAATATCTGATATGAGATTGATTTTGTCTTTGTCAACACAATCAGGGCGGGTGCCTATAGAAAGGCCCACTACGTCTTTGTGCCCAAGGGCTTGTGCGTAAGTGGATTCGAGAACTTTTACAGGGGCATAGGTGTTTGAATATGCCTGAAAATAGGAGATGAATTTTTTTGCTCCAAATCTGCCGGAGAGAGTCTCAATGCCTGTTTCAAGCTGATTTTTGATGGGTAGAAGATGGTCATGTGCTTGAGAGAAGGATCCTGAGTCATCGCAAAAAATGCATCCGATTTTTGAGATTTTGCCGTCACGGTTAGGACAGCTAAAACCGGCATCTAAAGTTACTTTATAGACTTTTTGTCCGAAAAGTTCTTTTAAATGCCGGCTGAATTGATTATATTTTTTGTTATCGGAAAATGAGTTTTGATTACCCATTTCACCTTTTGGATTCATTATTTTTCTTCTTTTTCCACAATCGGATAAACGTAGTGTTCACCGCATGCAGGGCAGATTACTTCTTGTTGTTTGCCTTCTTCCAGCTCGGCAACTTCAAAAAGAGTCTTGCATGTAGACTGTACGCATCTTATTGCCCAGGTAGGTCTTACCATTCTTGCCATTTTTTCGTCCTTTCACAAGATTAATACATTATAATCATACAGGATTTATATTTTTTTGTGAAGAAAAACTTTGTTTGTTGCCTTAAATCTTTTGTTGTACAGGGTTTTATATGTTATTTTAATTTTTGCTTAAAATAAAAATTAAAATTTGATAAAAATCTTGAAAAAAATATAAACTTAAAACGCCTCTCTTGCAAAGAAAGCCCCGATCAATTACAGTTATAGGGGGAGATTTCTTAATATAAATATACGAACCCCTATTGACTTATTGATTACTAATTCTTTATGATATTATAGAGAAGAAGCAACCCCAATTGGGAGGGAGAGTTGGCAAAATTTGAGGATGAGCACGAAATGAGAAGCAGTACGTTTCACAAAACGAATTTATCAAGGGAAAAATTAGCTGCGCTTGAGCAAATGTTGGCTGACGGAAGAACAAGTTATGATGATTCTCCGGGAGTTTATGTAAGAAGCAATAAAGCAAGAGAGCTCGATCTTCTTTGGCAAGTTAACAAAAAAGTTGCAGCCAAAAACAAAAAAATGACTCGCAAACAAGTTCTAATGAGCTTTGCGGCGGGTATTATAGTAAGTTTAATGATTTCATCAGGATTTGATACCTGGTCAAATAATATGGCAGATTTTGATTTTTGGTCAAAAGGTCAAATGCCTATAGGTGTTAATGTTTCGCCTGCCGATAATAAAGCACCTACAGTTCAAACAAGATCATACACCGTCAAATCAGGCGATACAATTGACAGTATCGTGATGAGATTTTATGGTGTTTATGATGTTGAGAGAATCAGACAAATCCAAGCTATCAACAACCTTGAAGACCCGTCAAAAATTTCTCTCGGGCAAAGTTTGATTATTCCTATCAACTAGGTTTATCTGCTCAAATTCCAAAAAATAACTTCTTCAAGAGGATTTTGAGGCATTTGTCTTTTGAATGTTTTTAATCTGATTTTTTCTTTGCACAAAGCAGTAGGCATTTGCCCCTTGAGTGCAGGAGGCAGGCTTTGGTTTGTATTTGTTTTGTTTTCATAATCACTTACGGTCGTGATATATTCCCCATATGCCATAGAAAAACCTGTATTACCTAACTATTTATATAAACATCTGCTCTTCAAATATATTGCCATTTCTGTGGCGAAAAATCCAGCTTTTTAAACAAATATTAAGCTTAAGCAAGCCAAAAGGGTCATTATTTGTAAAAACAATCCTTTATAAAAATAAGCGTAAAAAATACAATTTCAAAAGGAGTTTTTATATGAGTGATGTAACCGCAGTTTATATGGGCCCAAAAGATGGTAAATTTGCCGTCAATGTCAAACCGACAAATGTTCCTGAAGGTAATTTGGGCGGCGCGGGCGTTGTAAAATTATTTGATAATGAAGCGGATGCTCAGGCTTTTGTAGCGGCAATTAACAATAATAATCTTGCCCAGCCAAAAGAAGATGCTTTTGTTAAATCTGCAAGTTAAAAAATTGTAAAAAATTAAACAATTAAGAAAAAGCTGTCTGTTTTAGACAGCTTTTATATTTTGTTATAGTCTTGTGCGCCAAAGCTTTGGGGCTATTTTGCGGCGTGTTTTTGTCTTATTTATGAATAAAATGTTAAGTTTGCCGAACATTTTGGATTTTGGTACTAGCATGTAATTAAGAAAAGAGATCAATAGGAGATTAAGATATGAGAATACAAGCAATATCTTCAGGCATGCAAAATGGAGGGAGCTTCGGCGGGCGTCGTAATCGCGCCGATACAAAAAATATGGGCCTATTTTTTGCAGAAGTTCTCAACACTTTTAATGCAGATGACAAGGCGAAGGATTTCGCCAAGCATATAGATTTGAAAGTTTAGGCCAAATCAGAGAAAACCCCAAAAGGAGGAAATTTTTAATAAATAAAATAGATACTACAACCCTTAAAATTGAATACAGTACGGTCGAAGGCCACCAACTAGCTTGGTGGCCTTTATACATGTCCGGATAGATTCTGAAAGGCGAGCTATGCTCTTGCCAAATTCCGCTTCTTGGAATATTTGACAGCTTAAAGCTTTCCACTTCATTTCAGGCTTTTCAAGCCTTGCATTTCGTCAAGCTTTTCGCTAGGCGAGCTACGCTCCCGTCAAAATTCCGCTTCTTGGAATATTTGACAGCTTAAAGCTTTCCACTTCATTTCAGGCTTTTCAAGCCTTGCATTTCGTCAAGCTTTTCGCTAGGCGAGCTACGCTCCCGTCAAAATTCCGCTTGTTTTATTAATATTACGATATATTAAATATTTTATATCCCTCATATATCAAGGGTATAGAAATTCCCGCTTAGCGTGTTTATCACTTAAACACTCGGGAATACATGAAGTAGGAACACTAAGTAGGATAAAAGAATTAACACTAACCGATACCTTGACCGCTTAACTACTTAGAGGACAAACAAAGACTCTAGCCGACTCCGTAAATAGTCGGATTTTTTTTTGCTCAAAAATCAAAAAAGTGTCGTAAAAATTGCTACAAACTGCGAAATCCAGTTGATAGTGACAATTGCGCCCAAAAACGGAGTTGCAAAAAACAGCCATGTTTTTTTTGTTGATAAGTTGTAAGTTTTTTTCACGCTCAAAAATATCAAAACAATTGACCAAATCCACACAGCTATCTCAAGAAGTGTACTTATAATTACAAGGGGAAGATTGATTTTGATCAAAAGCAAAGGGGCTGTGAATATCCATGGCAAAAGACAAAAACCTATGAGGGTCAATATTTCTTTAAAGTGATTTTCTTCGTTGAAAATTCTTGATGTGACCTCAAAAAAGCCTGAAATTGTAAACCAAATAATTAGGCTTGATAAAAATATCGCGATGATATTTGCTGCAAAAAACACCACATCATAAGCACCGTCAAAGCCTGTTTTATGCCCCAAAATTGCTGAAGCAAGGCTTAGTACCACCAAAATAACAAATGCCTGCAAGACAGGTTTTGTCTGGATTAAATGGGCAATCGTTTTTTGTGGGTCAAATAAAATACCGTAGATGTTTTGTAAAAAATTTTTCATGATTTACTCCCAAATATAAAGTAGTTTGTGTGAATGTTCTATGCTAAAAGGTATCATTGTTTTGGTAAGATCCTTGGGCGCAAGGGATTCTTGCATATTCATAAAAAGATCAGAAAAGCTGCTGGCCTTGTTATAAGGCACAAGAGGAAGCTTTTTGTGCGGGCTGATGAGTTTGTTGATGGCCAAATACGCATCATCTAATACACCGATTTCGTCAACAAAACCAAGGGTTTTGGCTTGTTCTCCCGTAAAAATTCTTCCATCGGCGTATGTTTTCAGATTATCTTTTGTAAGGTTTGTTTTTGGGGTTTTGTAGGTGTCTTGTCTTTCGATTCGGCCTTTTGTTATTGCATTCAGAAATTGTCCGTATGAATTTTGTATAATTCCTGTCAGAAGTTGTTTTTCATCAGTGTTCATAGGTCTTGATGGGGAGCCTATGTCTTTATATTTGCCGCTTTTTATTACTTGTGATTTGATGCCAAGTTTGTTATTGAGTAACATAGATGCATCAGGAGCGTTAAAAATCACGCCTATGCTGCCTGTAAGCGTTCCGGGGCATGCATAAATACGATCAGCCGCTGAGGCAATATAATACCCTCCTGAGGCTGCCACATCTCCCATGGAGACAAAAACGGGCTTGGTTTTGCGGACTTTTAAAACAGTATTATAAAGTTCTTGTGATTGGGCTACTGTTCCTCCGGGGGAATTTATCTTGAGGATAATTCCTTTGACAGTCGGGTCTTCAAGAGCTTTTTCAAGATTTTTTTTGGTGTTTTCTGCGCTGTAAGTTTCTGCAAAAAAGCCGCTGTCTTGGCTTTCTTGTATAACTCCTGATAGTTTTAGCAGTGCAATTTTGTTATCAAGAGGATTTTTTGATGCAATCTTGATATCAGGATTCATTATTGAGTTCACAAAACCCACTAAAAGGGCCAAAGTGCATAACGTGATCAAAATCAACGGTATAATTTTTTGGGAACTCATAATTTGCTCCTTATTTATTTTGGAATCTCGCAATCAAATCATCAACGAGGTTTATCAATGTATTGCGATATTTGTTGGCTTTTTCTTGAGTTGAAGCTTCAAATCCCATTGTAAAAACAGGTTCTGTGTTGCTTTGTCTAATGATTGCATATCCATCATCAAAAACCAATCTCAACCCGTCTATAGTTATGATGTCTTTTATCGGTTCATCAAAGAGGTCTTTATTTTCAGCAAAGATTTTTGATAATTCTTCCAAGACAGGTTTTTTGAGTTCATCAACACATGGATGACGAACATCGGCCGAACCTTCAGGGAAAGGAAGCGAATCAACAAGTTCAGATACTTTGAAATTAGGATTTTGGTTTTTCTTTTTGGCTACAATTTCAATAAATCTGCAACCTGCATAAACAGCATCATCAAAGCCGTAATATCTGTCTTTGAAGAAGATATGCCCTGACATTTCACCTGCGATTACTGCATTTTCTTCTTTCATTTTTGATTTGATATAGCCATGGCCTGTTTTCCACATTATGGCTCTGCCGCCTGCTTTGTTGATTTCATCATAAAGGGCTTGTGAGCATTTTACTTCTGAGACAAATGTTGCGATTTCGTGTCTGATTTTGAATTGTTCAACTACATCAAGAGCCAAAATCAAAAGGAGCTTGTCTCCCGGGATATGGCGGCCTTTATCATCAACAACTCCTAATCTGTCGGTATCGCCGTCAAAAGCTAAACCGAATTCGGCTTTTTCTTCGACCACTTTTTCTTGAAGGGCTTTTAGTGTTGTGATATCAGACGGGTTTGGGTGATGGTTTGGAAAATCGCCATCAGGTTCTGTGAAAATATCAACTACTTCGCAGCCAAGTTCGCGATAAAGCTCAGGAGCCACAACGCCTGCTGTTGCATTTGCGCTGTCGACAACGATTTTTATTCCTTGACCGATTTTGGCAAAAGAATTTGTCATAGTTTCGATATAATCGTGTATTATATTTGCTTCGCGGGTGATTCCGTAGCAATAGCTGTTGGAGTCTTCTTTTTGTGCGATTTTTTGTGTGATTTCTTTTATTTGTTTGATTTGTGCTTCTGTCATAGAGGCTTTGTTGAAAGTCATCTTAAGCCCGTTATATTCAGGCGGATTGTGGCTTGCTGTAACAATCAAAGTTCCTGTAAGGTTCACTTTTTTGGGCAGGCCGAACTCAAGATTTGCAAATTCTGAAAAATACCCGATAGGTGTTGGAGCAAGACCAAGATCAATTACGTTTGCACCTGCTGAAGTAAGACCTTTTTTTAGTGATTTTATAAGTTCGACTGAATGATGTCTTGCATCACGTACAACAGTGACCCAAATATCACGTGGTTTTTTGTCTGAATTTTCACAGGCAAATTGTACATATGCTTTGCCGACATAGTAAAATAAAGTCGCTGTAACGCTCTCACCGTAGATACCTCGAAGGTCATTTTTTCCGAAAGCTTTTTCGTTTATCTTGGTTATCATTTTTCTACCTTTATTCTATGAGTAATTTTCGATATACTTAAAGATAGCACAAAAGCTAGGGCGTGTTAAATGATTAAATATTTGCAAAATATACTAAATAAAGAATCTGTGAGCAGTTGGTTTTTTATAATGCCGTCTGTTTTGGGGTCTTTTTTGTTTATTGTTTTGCCTGTTTTTGTTTCTTTTGGGATTAGTTTTTTGAAGTGGGATCTTTTGTCATCTCCCAAATTTGTCGGGGTTGATAATTATATCGAACTTTTTTCTGATCCGATTTTTTATACAGTTCTTTTAAATACTCTTTATTACGCTTTTTGTGTGAGTGTTTTGGGGGTTATTCTTCCTTTGATTTTGGCGGTGATTTTGGATAGAAAAATCAAAGGGGCAGAGATTTTTAAGACGATTTATTTTTTGCCTTTTATTACGCCGATGGTGGTTGTGGCACTTGTTTGGGAGTGGATTTTTGATCCGTATCGAGGCGTGCTCAACTGGTTTTTGATGGGGGCAAAAATAGAATGGCTGTATGACCCTAATATTGCTATGGCGGCGATAATTTTGGTTTCTGTTTGGAAGCTTATCGGCTATAATATGGTACTTTTTTTGGCGGGATTATCAGGAATAGATGCAAATTTGTCAGAAGCTTCTAAGATTGACGGCGCGTCAGAATTGAAGAATTTTTTCTATATTACCGTCCCTGTTTTGTCTCCTACGATATTTTTTGTGATGATAATCACTATTATTTCATCGTTTCAGGTTTTTGATTTGATTTATCTTATGACACAAGGCGGGCCTATGAATTCGACCAATGTGATTGTTTATTGGCTCTATAATAATGCTTTTGAGTATTTCAAAGTCGGTGAGGCCTCAGCTATTGCATATGTGCTTTTCTTTATAATTTTGGGGCTTACCGCCCTTCAGTGGAAAATCAGACGGAAGTGGGTTTTGCATGAATAAAAAGGGTCTTTTGATATTTTGTTATGTGGTTTTGATTTTGGGATCTTTTTCTATGATATTCCCATTTTTGTGGATGATCGTGACATCTTTTATGACATCATCTCAGGTATTATCAGGGGTTATTAATTTTATTCCAAGGCCTTTTGTTTTTGAAAATTATACGGCTATAACGCAGGCGATACCTGTCGGAAGATATTTTTTCAATAGTGCTTTTGTTGCTGTTTTGATGACATTAGGGCAGGTGATTATTTCTGCTATGGCAGGGTATGCTTTTGCCAGGATGAAGTTTAAAGGGCGCGATGCTTTGTTCTTTTTGCTTTTGGTGACAATGATGGTGCCGCCTCAGGTCAATATAATTCCGCTTTTTTATCTTATAAAAGAACTCAACTGGATTGATACTTATCAGGCATTGGTGGTGCCGGGGCTATTTGGCGGGTTTGGTGTTTTTATGATGCGCCAGTGGTTTTTGGGCTTGCCTCAGAGCCTTGAAGAAGCCGCAAGGATTGATGGGTGCAATTATTTTCAAACTTTCTTTAAAATAGCACTACCTTTAGGACTGCCTGCTTTGGCTACGCTAGGTATTTTTACATTTATAACCAGTTGGAACAGTTTTATGTGGCCTTTGATTGTAACCAACTCCGATTGCATGCGCACCATGCCCGTCGGTTTGGCAATTTTTAAAGGAAGTTTTAGAGAAACGACCCAATGGGGGCAATTAATGGCTTGTGCAGTTATTGCCATAATCCCTGTCGTGGCAATCTTTTTGGCAGGCCAGAAGTACTTTATTAAGGGGCTCATGGCCGGATCTGTAAAAGAATAAATTACCCAACAGAACTAGACAAGTGTCTAATATCGAATGCGATTAGCCGGCGTTATTATATATATGTATTTCGATTCCGAATAGCACAATTTTAGATGGGCGGTATATAGTTTAGATTGGGGGATGGAATTGCGAAATAGAGCTTTAATATTGGACAATAATCCTATCAACTCGGAATTGCTTGTTGAAATTCTTGAGCAGATTAATATTGATTCAAAAGTTCTTTATAGTGCAGAAGATTTGTTTGATGTGATTGAGCAAGAGTCTTATGATGTGATTTTTTTGGACGTAATGATGCCTTTTATGAACGGATATGAGGTTCTTGAGGCTTTGAGCAAAAATCCTGTTTCGCAAAATATTCCCGTGATATTTTTGAGTGCTTTATCTGAAACCAAAAACATCGTAAAAGGTCTTGAACTTGGTTGTTATGACTATATTACAACGCCATATTGCATTGAGGAGCTTCAGGCCAAAATTAAAAATATTCTTAAGCTCAAAAGGCTTCAAGATGAAAGAGATTGTTTTATTGAGACTTTGACCCATGATTTAAAAACACCGGTCCGTTCTGAAATCAGAGCTATGGAACTTTTATTGGAGGGGCATTTTGGTGAGCTAAAATCCACTCAAGTAGAGGTTTTGGAAGAAATTTTAAATTCCAGCAATTATATGTTTTTTATGCTGGATTCGATTTTGTCCAAGTATAAATTTGATCAAAACAAAATCAAACTTATACCTGTCAGATTCAGTATCAATTCACTGGTGCAAGATTGTGTTCAAGAGCTTAGAGTCTTGTTTGAGACCAAAAAACAAAACGTTAATATTTGTTCTGAAAACACTTCTGATGAAGTAAACGCTGATTATCTTGCAATCAAAAGAACCGTCATAAATCTTCTTTCGAATGCGATAAAATTCTCAAAAGAAAATGCAACTATTGAAATAAGAATTTTTGATACGGATGAAGATATCAAAATTTCATTTGTTGATAGGGGTAAAGGAATTGATTCTCAGGATATTTCAAATATTTTTGAATATAAAAAAGAAAACTGCCGCAAATTCAGGCAAGTCGGATCAGGTCTCGGGCTTTATATTTCTCAAAAAATAATAGGTATGCACGGTGGGCAAATCAATGTGAAATCAAAAAAAGGTGAAGGAAGTAATTTTACAATATCTTTGCCGAAGAAAAAAGTCCATTTGCCAAAAGAAGCTGTTTTATTATAGCAAAAAAGACTGCGAGATTTCGCAGTCTTTTTTGTTTGTTTTGCGCTTACGCTTTTTTGATGTCTCTGATGCTCAATCCGATTCTGTGTTCTTGCGGAGTGAATTTTTTGATTAGAACTTCAATTTCATCTCCTACAGTCAACAAGTCAAAAGGATTTACATTGCTGTCAGACATTTCTGCCACAGGCAATAGAGCTTCTACGCCAGGGAAAATGTTGATGAATGCACCAAATGATGTGATTTTGTTAACACTTCCTTTGATGATTTGTCCTTCTTCAAATTGGTCTTGAATTTTTGTCCAAGGGTTTTCGCCCATTCTTTTCAAGCTCAAGCTGATGCGTTTTGTTTCTTCATCAATTTTAAGGATTTTAACTGCGATTTTTTCGCCTAATTTAACAACATCTGATGGGTGTTTGATACGCTGCCAAGAAATTTCTGAGATCGGAAGCAAACCATCAACGCCTTTGATATCAATGAATACACCGAAATCAGCAATTCTTACGATTTCACCTTCAACAACTTGGTCAACATCAAGATCTTTGATAACTTCGCCGACGATTTGATCTCTTTGTTCTGCAAGAGCTTGTCTTTGGCTTAAGATCAATTTATTTTTCTTAGCGTCTGTCTCAAGAACTTTCACGTCGATTTCTTGGTTGATAAGACCATCGTGAGGAAGTCCTGTTCTCAATTGGCTTGATGGTACAAAGCCTCTAAGGCCTGCAGCTTCAACGACAACACCGCCTTTAACCAAAGAAATGATTCTTGCTGTGATTGTTTCGTTGTTTTTCTTGATGTCTTCAAGTTTGTTCCAGTTTTGAGCAAAGGCAACTCTTTTTAGTGAAACAAAAAGTTGTCCGTGGTCATTTTCTTCTTTTAAAATATAAAAATCTGCAGAAGCACCAACTTTGATTACATCTTCAGCGTCTTTGAATTCAACGTTTGAAAGTTCGCGCCAAGGCAAAATAGCTTCTGTTTTTGAACCGATATCAACCAAAAAATGGTCGTTTTCTCTTTTTACGATGGTTCCTTTTACAACATCAGCTACTTTGAAGCTGTAGTCATATTGCATAAATAGTTTTTCGAACTCAGTTTTTGCTTGTTCGATCGATTTTTCTAATGTTTGTGTCATTTATTTTCTCCTATCTTTTGTATTATTTCATCAATTATTTCTTTTGGGGTTGAAGCACCCGCTGTTATTCCAACATTTTGGCATGTTTCAAGCAAATTTTTGTATTCATCCAACTCATCAGCCGTTTCGATGTGGACAGTTTTTGTAATTTCTGTCAAAATTTCCGCCAAATGTGTTGTATTTGCGCTGTTTTTTCCACCTGCGACAATCATAAGTTCGGCATTTTGGGCAAGCTCTACTGCTTCTTTTTGACGGTTTTTGGTTGCTGGACAGATTGTGTTGCGCACGATTACTTCTTTTGAAAAAGGTGTGATTTCTGTCAAAACTTTATTCAGAAGCTCAATTTTTTGTGTTGTTTGAACAACAATACCTACTTTTTTTGAACTTTTAATGGTGTCTTTAAAAATTTTTACTTCATCAGGACTTGATATTACTATTGCTTCAAGTTTATTTTGAGAATCGGCATGGGCTTTGATACCTATTACTTCAGGGTGTTCGGCCTTGCCTATTATGATGACTTGATAATCTTCAAGTGCAAGTTCGCTTGCTTTTTGTTGAACTTTTTTTACATCGGGGCATGTGGCATCAATCATTTCACAGCCTGAGTTTTGGATTTGTTTGATAATATCAGGGGTAACGCCATGGGTTCTGATAATGCAAATTCCGTTTTTGTCATGCGGAATTTCATTAACAGTTTTGATGCCAAGCTCTTCAAGCATTTGAATAGCCTGAGCATTGTGTATAAGCTCACCTAGGATATAGACATTTTTATCAGGATTATTTTTCTTGATTTCTTTTGATAATTCAACGGCGCGTCTCACACCGTAACAAAAACCTGCCGATTTGGCCTGTATTATATTTTTCAGATTAATTTACCTGCCTTTGTTAGATTTGGTTGATTTCTCAACCTTAACAGGTTTATAACACGCTCAAAGATATTTTTCAATCTTTGTGTCAGTCATTTTGTGACGGTATGTAAAAATCGTTTTTGTTATCTTGTTTGTTATGTTTTCTTTTTACCGTTTTTTCGTTATTTATATTGCGTTTGGCATTGTTTAAGGACATTTTTATCAGCGGTTGTCGGTTATAGTTATCATAAATCACAAGCCAGTGTTTGCGTCTTGGGTTGTTAACAGAAAAAGACAACTTGGTTGAGACTTTATCCCCAGGGTTAACTCTATTGAACCAAAAATCAGTGTTGCCAAAAGGTGATGGGTAGTAGATGTTTTTTAGGTCATTTAATAAAGCCATATCAAAAACGGAGAATGTTTTGTCTGTTTGATTATCAATGAGCATGGATAATGTGATGACATTTGGCTCCCCAAAGGGGTCTTTTTCGATTTTAATATTATAAATTTTGATATTAAGACCTTTGTATTCGATTTCTTCTTCATTAAACGCTGAAGCTTTCATAATAGGTAATTCTAAAGGCGATTTTATCTCGACATTCATCTCATCGCCGGGGGTAATAAGGACTTCTTTTCCTTTTTGTGAAAGTGCAATACTTAGCCCAGCAACAGCACCTATTCCTGCTCCTCCCGCCACTGTTCCACCATGTGTTGCGACAGCTGCCGGTAATCCGAGCATATTTAGAGCGACCCATCCGCCCATTGCACCGCCACCCAGCATATAGCCTGTGTCCTTTGCAATATTTTTTGCAGTTGCTGCTACAGGATTGGCTTTTGTTGTCATAGAAGCATTTATGGGGATTTTGCGCCCATCGGGCGTGATGATGTAATCAAAATTTAAATCAACATATCCATCACGTCCAAGTCTTTTGGCTTTGGCAATATTTTCAATCGTTCCATGAGCAAAAGACCCCGCTGGAATAATGACTCCATCTTGCGTTCCGACATCATTTGTAATTTGGGCAAAGAATTCATCTTCTGATTCAGAATAACCCGTACTCAAAATAGTCGAGACTGACATTTTGAGATTGCTGCCTTTTTTGACGGTGGTGATTTGCCCTGTGAAAACATCCGGATTCAAATCTTGTTTGCCGTCGTTGAGCTCTGCTCGCCCTTTCAATATGTATTTAGAATCGTTATTGAGCATAACGGGTAAGGCATCTTGAGCAAAACAAGGCCCCACCATGCCAATACATATTAAAAAAATGAGAAATACTGATATAAAATTTTTCAAAAATTACCTCAACGCCCCTTAAGCCCTGATAATATCATAGCGTAAGTTTGATTAAATTTCATCATTTTAAACTAAATTTAGTTAAAAGGTTGTAGGTAGAGTTGGGATAATTTCAATAAATTTCATAACAAGCTCGGCTTGCCATTGAATACCTGCACCGACTCTTAGGATTTGGATGGCTCTTTCATTTCCAAGTCCGTCACGGTATGGTCTGTTGCTAATTAGAGCATGGTATGCATCGGCAATAGCTACAATCCTTGCACCAAGTGGAATTTCTTCACCTTTTAGTCTTGCAGGGTATCCTGAACCGTCCCAATTTTCGTGGTGGTGTTCAACGATTGGGATAAGTTCGCTTAGAATTTCGATTGGTTTTAATACTTTTTTGACACCGATACTTGGGTGCTGTTTCATGATATTCCATTCTTCATCTGTCAGTTTTTCTGTTTTTTTCAAGATGTTTTCAGGAATACCGATCTTGCCGACATCATGTAAAAGTGCGCCCAGTTTGATTTTTTGGATGTCTTTTTCAGAGAGATTAAGCGCCCTTGCGAGGCTTTCTGAATAAGTTGATACGGCTTGAGAGTGACCTCGTGTGTATGTGTCTTTTGCGTCAATTGCACCTGATAGAGAAGTTGCAATTTCCACAAGGTGTGAATCTGATTGAATTTTTTCTGTTTGGAATTGGTTGATGATTTCATCTTCAAAGTTGATTCCAAGTTCAGAGTGACGTTTTGAAATTACAGAGGCAAATGATTTCAAAGATGTTCCATCCCAGAAATTGATGTCATTTGCGCTTACAATATTTGATGATGAGTTGTCTTTGTAGTTGTTGTGTTTTGAAATTACCATTGCTTGTTCTGCCAAAAGGAGTAGTTTTTCTTGGCTCAAAGAGCAGCTTGGATAATTTGCGATACCGATACTGAGTGTGATTTTTCCATCATTGACAGAATTGCAAGTGGCCGTATAGTTCAAATATTCTGCCATATAGAAGGCTTCTGCGCTGTCTGTATTTGGCAATATGACTGCTATTTCATCCCCGCCATATCTTGCGGCAATGTCTTTTGGCCTTATGTTTTCTTTGATTTTGTGTGAGATATATTTGATAATCTCATCGCCCCTTGCATGGCCTGATTCTCTGTTTATTTTGGCGATGTCATTGATATCGAAGATGATAACAGAGAGTGGTTTTGCTTTATCTTTTGCAGAGTCTATTTGCCTGTGAAGTTCGTCTTGGAAGCTTCTGTGGTTTTTGAGCCCTGTTAAAGAGTCCTCATCAATTTTTTGGTTTGCAACTTCATTTAGTTTGAGATTTTGCATATAAATTGTCGAAAATTCTGCCAGAAGTTTTAAAATTTCTACTTTTTGGTTTGTAAGATTTTCACTTCCTGCCGCCAAAATACCGATTTGTTCACCTTTTGAAATCAAAGGGATGATAATCGTCGGAGTTTCTTTGAGGTGATAGATATTTAAGAAATCGACATTTTGTGTAAATTTGATACTCTTTGAAGATAAAGATTCCACAAGTGGGTTTTTGGTATCATCAAGTGAGATTTTGACAGAATAGGAATTGCTTATTCTATCAAGGAGCTTCAGGTTGATTCTATTCAAGGAAGGATTGATGAACCCGATAGAAATAAAATTGAGACTGAGCTGATTTACAGAAATATTATGCAGACAGAAGAAAATTTCTTCGGCTGAGTTTTTATATTTGGCTGTATTGCAAAAACTGTTCAAAAGTTCGACAGAATCTATGTTTTCAGGAGAAGCAGATAAAAAAGTCGATGAATTGTAACCGCCATACAATCTGTTGGAGGTTTTTTTAGGCTCTACTTTTTGGGTTCTTTGGTCCAAAATCGGGTTTGAGCTGTTAAAAATAAAGCCCTGCTGCTTATTTAGTTCGTCTAAAGCTTTCTGTCTTGGATTCAATTTCGACTTACCTTAACTTAACTATACGCTTCCTGCCGCTATGTTTGTTTTAAAACATAACTATTTAAAACATTAACTAGTGAAAAATTGACACTTAAACCTAAAAAACTTTACATTAATTTTAGCAGTATTTACGACAATTGTAACTATTTTTTTAAGAGCGAAAATCATAACACCCAAAACTATTGCCTATCAAGGGTTTACAAAAGTTAAAGATGTAATTTTATTTATATATTTTGAGTGGTTTTGAAATGCATTTTGGCGATATTCTCAAGAGGAATTTTTTTGTTTTTAGCAATTTTGGCTTGCTCGATTACCCTCTGCGAAGCTCCTTTTGGAAGTTCGATACCAAATTGTAAAGACATATTTTTCAGACGCTTAACAAATTCATCTCTGGCTACAATAGAGGCTGCAGCTACCGCCAAATCACGTTCTGCGCGTACTTGTTGTATGAGATTTATTTCTTTTCCTGATTTTAAAAGAGCATTTTTTATCAGTTTTTCATCGCCGAATTTATCAGAAATTGCATTCGGGCATGGTGATTTTTCGAGAATATTTTCAATCGCGCGGGCATGGCCCCATGCGAGCATTTTGTTTAGATTTTTGAACTTGTCGTATAGTTCATTGTATTTGGCCGGATTGATTGTTACCACGGCAAAAGTTGCGTT
>JAQUTS010000129.1 GCA_028694275.1 Candidatus Gastranaerophilales bacterium | reverse complement strand
TGTCGGAGTTGCTCCTGAGAGAGTTTTGAGAAAAGGCAAAAAAGACAATTTCTGGGGTCCTGCCGGAGCAGAAGGGCCATGCGGACCTTGTACGGAACTTCATTATGATCTTGGTGAAGAATTCTCCTGTGGGCATCCTGAGTGCGGTATAGATACTTGTGAATGTGACAGATTTGTTGAGATATGGAACCTTGTATTTACGGAACTTTATCAAGATGAAGAGGGTAATATTTCTCCTCTTGAAAAGAAAAATGTAGACACTGGTATGGGCTTAGAACGTGTTACTATGGTCTGTAACGGCAAAGCTTCTACTTTTGAGACAGATTTGCTGTGGCCTATTTTGATGAAAACCTGTGATATTACAGGCAAAAAATATAAAGAAAATCCTAAAACTGATATAAGTTTGAGAATCATCACAGATCATACACGTTGTGTATCTTTTATGATTGCTGATGGTATTGTCCCAGGTAATGAGGGACGTAATTATGTATTGCGTATGATTTTGCGTCGTGCTCTTCGCCATGGAAAGATACTTGGCGTTAACCGTAATTTCTTGTATGAGCTTGTTGATGTGGTTGTTGATAATTATGGCGATGTTTATCCTGAACTTGTTGAAAACAAGTCCAAAATTGTTGATATCATTCAAAAAGAAGAAGACCGCTTCCGTCAAACGTTAGAAAAAGGCCAGACACTGTTGGATTCTTTGATTACAGATGCGATTGAAAGCAAAACCGAAATCAAGGGAGATGACGCATTCAAACTATACGATACATTTGGGTATCCTCTTGAGTTGACAATTGAAATCGCCGAAGAAAAAGGAATTAAGGTTGATAAAGCAGGATTTGAAGCAGCGATGGCAGAGCAAAAACGCCGTGCCAAAGAAGCCAGAAAAAGTGTCAATTTGACTGATGATCTTGTTTACGCTCAACTGATTGATAAATATGAAGCAACTGAATTTGTCGGTTACGATGAGTTAATTTCTGAAGCTAATGTTTTAGAAGTTATTGGCGAGGGCGAAAATCTTGAGGTTATTCTTGATAAGACACCTTTTTATGCTGAATCAGGCGGACAAGTGGCTGATGAAGGTGTTTTGGTTCTTGAAAAAGGTTTTGATGCAGAGGTTTTTGATGTGCAAAAATTCAACGGTGTTTTTGTTCACAAAGTGAAAAGTCCTCATTGCCAAATAAAAGCAGGTGATAAAGTTGTTGCCAAAGTGAACTCTGATAACCGCAGAAAAATCACGTCGCATCACTCTTTGGCTCACTTGCTGCAAGCAGCTCTTATTAAAGTGGTAGGTAATGACGTAAAACAAGCAGGGTCCTTGGTTGAGCCTGATCGTACGCGTTTTGATTTTAGTTTTGACAGAGCAGTTACCAAAGATGAATTGAAAAAAGTTGAAGCTTTGATAAATAAATGGGTAGTCGAGTCTATTCCTTGCTCTACAGATGTTTTGGATATAGAAGAAGCCAAAAAACAAGGCGCAATAGCACTTTTTGGCGAAAAATACGAAGACAACGTCCGCGTTGTGTCTATTGGGGCTGTCTCAAAGGAACTTTGCGGGGGTGTACACGCTTCTAATACTATAGATTTGCAGCTTGTCAAAATCCTCTCGGAAAGTGCAATTTCTGCAGGTACAAGACGTATCGAGGCTGTTTGCTCTGATGCTGCGATTTCGTATTTGAATAATAAAGCAAAAGAGTTTGATAAAATAGCCGATACTTTTAAGGCGCAAACATCAGAAGTTTATTCCAGAGTAGAAAAGCTTTTACAAGAAAATAAAGATACAAACAAAAAACTTAAAGACCTCGAAGCAAAGATTGCCCTTTCTCAAGTTGATAGTTTGCTTGATAAGACAGTCGATATTGATGGCGGCAAACTTTTAGTTTCAAGGCTTGACGGTGTGGCCCCTGATGGTCTTAAACAGGCTATGGACAAAATCTCTGATAAGATAGGCTCAAGCGTTGTCGTTTTGGCATCAGTTTTTGATGAAAAAATAATGATTATGGCCAAAATCTCTGATGATTTGGTCGCAAAAGGTTACAATGCCGGCAAAATAGTTAATGAAATAGCCTCTGAGTGCGAAGGTAAAGGCGGCGGCAGGCCTAATTTTGCCCAAGCAGGTGCCAAAAATATCAGTAAACTTGATGATGCTCTTTGCAAATTTCAAGAAAAAACTTTAAAATAAAGATTAGCTTAAAATATTAGATTGTAATGAAAGATCTTGATGACAGTTTTCGTTGGAATGATTGATAAATCTCAATTTTTGGAGTCATTAGCCTCAAGCGTGAGCGATGTTTATGCGATAGAGGACAATTTTACCCTGATTGCTATACAGGTAAAGAGCTGCTACACGGCAAAACATGTCCAGGAAGTATTCGGTTCTTTGGCAAAAAGCATCAACAAATCTATCGTTAATCAAAAAGACAAATATTCTTTTTGGAATAATACTTTTTATATTTTGACCTATCTTGATAACAAGCAGGTAATTCAGGATTTTCTCAATTCTTTAGCTCTAAAGCTGGACAGGTTATTTGCCAAAAATGTGTGCTTGTATGCATCTTTTGTTCAATATCCCTATGAAATTATTGAAGCGGGTGAGTTGTTGGAACAGGTGGAAAAGCGTTTTGTTCCTGTTGTTCCTTTCAAGTCGGATCTTGATTTTGGTTTGATAAATGATGTTGATTACAATCAGGTGATAAGCAAAGAACTCACTAATTATTTGCTTTTGATGAAACAGTACGGGCAAGCTCTTTTTGAGCATTCTCTTTTGGTTACCAAAATAAGTGTCGGACTTGCAAAGGCGTTGGATTTTTCTGCGCAAAGTATAAAAAAAATTGTTATTGCTGCAATTTTGCATGATATAGGCTATTTAATCATTCCTAAGAGCCTTTTGAAGCTCAAAAATCACAAAAACATGAAAAGCATTGCAATGATAAAAATGCATCCTCTTTTTTCTACCCGAAAAATCCTGAAAGACAAAACGATTTTCAAAGAGGTTTTCAGTATTATTGAACAGCATCATGAATATATTGACGGCACAGGGTATCCTTTTGGGCTGAATGATATGTCGGTGGAGGCGCAGATTATTTCTATTGCCGATACGTATGATCTCATCAGGAATCAGCATTATATTTCGGATGAAGAGATTGTGAATTTCTTCACGGCAAGGGCAGGAATCAGATGGGATGAAAAACTCATTACTATTTTTGCCGCCATTTTGATGGATGAAAAACAGTTGGAAAATTTGAAAAACGCAAATTATAGTTCTCTTGTTGATTTTCTTTCTTGGTCGTAGCTTTTGGGTATGAATGATGGGGCAATCTTTATCAATTGCTGATAGTGACAATATATCTGTATTGTGGTGATTGACTGTTGTAATTTGAGCCTGAGTTTATGTTACGCGCGGATAAAGAACTTGTAAAATTTTATTTATCATGCATAATAATAAGTGAAAGTATTAGCGCGGAGTGGAGCAGTCTGGTAGCTCGTCGGGCTCATAACCCGAAGGTCATAGGTTCAAATCCTGTCTCCGCAACCAATTGTAAATAAAGAGTTTCAGCGTTTTGCCGAAGCTCTTTTTTAGTGTAAAATATGCAAATTGTCACCAAATTGTCACCAAAGATAAATAGGAGTCTATGTATAATTTGACAGTTGAAATGGAAAAACGTGACAGCGAAATGGAAAATTTTTAATTTTGTAAAAATCAAGTCGGAAGAATTTCCATTTTAAATGTCAGACATTTTAAATGAACCTGATAAGAACTACAAAACTGTCTGATATTTTTTTGCGAAAGCGTTTAAATTTTAATATAAAAAGTTCATAATTAGTTGAACTTTTATAATCATTTATTATTTAATTCAGGGAATTTTGTCTTTAGCAAAGAAATGTCTTTATGACTATTTTTTATTTTTAAATTTTCTAGTACTTTTTTCTCTGTTTCAGGAGACCAATAAATTTTTAAATTTTCTTTTGCACGAGTTATCGCTGTATAAAAAATATTATGAGTAATCATTTCATCTACTTCATTAGTGATTACTATTTTGACAGATTTATATTCTAGACCTTGAGCTTTGTGTATAGAAACTGCATAAGCGACCTGAAAAGGAACAACGTGTTCAAATGATGTATCATCATCTTCATCAGTTGTTTTATGTTTAAATACAGAAAATCTAACAACAGAATTCTTGCGCTCTTCACTATTAATTAATTCTAATTGATTTTGCCCCCATAGATCAAATTCATTTATTACTTTATCGATTTCAATGTCAAATTGAATTCTGTCCTCTAATAATTCTATATTAACTATTTTGCCTTTCAAATTATTATAAAGAACAGATGAAAATCTTTCAGACTCATTAAATATTATTGGGTCATTTATTTTGTATGTTTGTACTCCCCAACGAACAGGACTATTTTCATTATTTCCTTGTAAAAAATTATTGATATTGTTAATTCCATAAAGCCCATCATAGTTTAACATGAATTTCTTGCTAGGCAAATAAAAAACAATACAGAAATAAATGGGGAACTATACACCGCTGCAGAAACTGTAAGTGATTTTGACAATATTGATAATTTAATACAAACTTATAATGACTGCTTATACTGGAAACATCGACCTACGCGAAAAATAGAAAAATACAATAATCATTACTATATTTCAGGCTATGAACAAGATGCTTTTAACATAATAAAAATCCTCAAAGATTTATCTATTTCGGGAATTGCTAAATACTCAGATTCCTTCGATGATTGGTTAGCAACAGAACAACATGGCATAGACTGCGAGGAAAAGAAACAAGCCTTAAGACAGATGTTTGAAAACTCAAAAGTTGCACTTATATATGGTTCGGCAGGAACTGGAAAATCAACAATAATAAATCATTTGTCTAATTTCTTTAATGCTAAAACAAAACTTTATCTAGCTAATACAAATCCTGCAATTGATAATTTGAAGCGTAAGGTAAAAGCTTCAAATGCTGATTTTAGAACAATCGCTAGTTTTTTAAATTCTACAAGATGTAATGTTGAA
>JAQUTS010000006.1 GCA_028694275.1 Candidatus Gastranaerophilales bacterium | reverse complement strand
GGTGGGTGCAGCATTATCACCGGTTATAGGGCCTGTTGGGGAGCTTATCAGTTATGCTCCTGCTTTGAGCTATATTTTTATGGATACAAAGGACAAATACCATAGAGGTGATGAAAACAATTACGAAAAACCAAGCAAAAAAAGGGCCATAACGCAGCTTGCTTTTCAATTGATGGCAAGTGTAATCCTTCCTACAGCCGCTGTTAAAGCTTCACAAGCTGTTGCCAATAAGGTCATTGATTCCAAGTTTTTTGCCTCTCATAAAAAATCTTTGACGGAAAAAATTTCTAAAAATAAAACAATCAGCAAATTTCTTCACAGATTTGCCGATAAGCCTCATGACCCGATTAAGGCCAAAAAACCTTTAACCAAATTCGCTCATGGTTTTCAAAAAGTATTGGATACGATAACGGTGGCTCCTTTGTTGTTTAAACATAAGGCAAACAAATCAGGGGCCCGAAATTTGGGACTTGCTGCTGTCGGTCTTGCAACTTTGGGCATGGTGATAAAACCTATTGACCATTTTGTAGAGCATACCGTTATAAAAAACTTCGTGCATCCTGCAGTTCACAAAACTAATCTGTAATTTCAATAGCACCTTCTATAATATATGAGGTGTCAGTTGTTTCAACGATTGCCCAGCGAATGATTTTTTCATCGTCGATGTGTCCCAAAACGTATTCAACAGTTGGCTGTGAGGTTTTTGGAATTGTCCATTTTTTGTTGATGATTTTCATTATTCTACCGTGACGGATTTGGCCAAATTACGAGGCTGGTCAACGTCTTTGCCCAAAAACTCTGCAATGTAATATGCCAAAAGCTGTAATGGAACGGTTGTTATTAATGGTGAGAGGAGTTCATCAACTTTTGGAACTCTTAGTACATATTCGAACAAATCGCCAAGTTTTTCATCAGGAGAAGATGTAAGCGCGATAAGTCTTGCATTACGTGCTTTGGCTTCTTCTGCGTTGGAGAGAACTTTTTCATATACAATGCCATCCATCAATATTGAAACAACGGGCATGGTTTCATCAAGCATAGCAATAGGGCCGTGTTTGAGTTCTCCTGCGGGGTATCCTGTAGCGTTGATGTAGCTGATTTCTTTTAGTTTCAGTGCACCTTCTAAAGCTACGGAGAAGTTGATTCCGCGAGCGATATAGATAAAGTCTTTAAAGTTTGCAAAAGCTCTTGCACATTTTTCGATATCTTGTTTGTGGGTGAGAATAGATTCGATTTTTTGTGGGATTTGAAGCAATTCTTCTTTGATTTTGATTAGCCTGTTTTCAGGAACAAGATCTTTTGTTTCGGCAATATGCAATGCCAAAAGGTAAAAGGCGATAAGCTGCGCGCTGTATGATTTTGTAGCCGCAACAGAAACTTCGATACCTGCATTGATAGAAAGAAGACTGTCAGCTTCTCTTGCCATAGTTGAGTCGGGACGGTTTGTAATTATAAGGATGTGGGCTCCTTTTTCTTTTGCCTGACGGATTGCAGTTATTGTATCGGCTGTTTCTCCTGATTGCGAAACACCTATTACAAGGGTGTTTTTGCCTGTTAGAGTTTTGCGATAAATATATTCAGAGCTGGCTTCGACATCAACGGGGATTTCTGCCAATTCTTCGATTGCGTATTTGCCTGCCATTGCAGCATGAAGTGATGTTCCGCATGCAATGATTTGAATTCTTTCAAGTTTTTTGAGGTCTTCTTTTGTCAAAGTGACTTCATCTAAAGGAATCGGTGCGTGCATGTTTGCAAGTTTGCCAAAGAGGACTTGTCTTATTACATCGGGTTGTTCGTGGATTTCTTTGAGCATGAAGTGTTTGAATCCCATTTTGCTCAAAGCCACAGGCTCCCAGGGAAGAATTTCCACTTTTTTATCAATGTTATTGCCTTCTATATCGTAGTATTGAACATCTTCAGGAGTCAAAACGGCAAGTTCGTCATCTTCTAAGTAAACAGCTTTTTTGGTGTGTTCGATGATGGCGGGGATGTCGCTTCCTATGAAGTTTTCACCTTCTCCCAAACCTACGATTAACGGGGCATTTCTTCTTGCGGCGATTAAAGTATCTTTGTAATCACGGCAAAGTACGCCAAGCGCAAAAGCTCCTCTGAGTTGCTTTAGGGTTTCTCTTACTGCGGTCAAAAAGTCATTTGATTTGTCATATTCATAGCTTATCAGGTGTACAATTACTTCTGTATCTGTATCAGATGAGAAAATGCATCCTTTGTCTATGAGAAATTCTTTTAATTCTTTGTAATTTTCGATAATTCCGTTGTGAACGATGGCAATTCTTTCACAGTTGCTTTTGTGAGGGTGGGCATTTGTTGTGTTTGGAATTCCGTGGGTCGCCCATCTGATGTGGCCTACACCGATTGTTGATGCGACATTGTATACGTTTTGTTCTGTGAGTAAATCGCGTAGATTTTGCAATTTTCCTTGAGATTTGAGCACTTCAATACAAGAGTCTTGAAATATGGCAATTCCTGCAGAATCATATCCTCTGTATTCGAGTTTGCTTAAGCCATCTACCAAGATTGAAACGACGGGTTTTTTCCCCACATATCCTACTATTCCGCACACGATGCACTTCCCTTTTTAATTCTATTATTTGAGTACATTATAACAGAATTTGCTCAAGAGCAAGTAAAGATTATATAAAGGAGAGGTTTTTTATCATTGTATATTGAGAAGCCCGTAAACCAGCTGTTTGTTCATTTGCATGTATTGCATATAGACGTTTTGAGTGCTTTGTTGAAGTATTTGAAGTCTTGTTAATTCTGCTGTATTTTTTGCGAAGTCTGTATCTTTTATTGCACTGTTTGAAGAAGTATAATTGTTTATTTTGGAATTTTGGTAGCTGTTAATTGAATCCAGAGCCGATGATTGTGAGCCGAGTTTGCTTCTTAGGGCAGTCAAAAAATTGATTTCTTTATCCAATTCATCAAGAGTTTCTCTTGCTGTTTTTGGTGTTGTAAGGTCAAAAAGCAAATCTCCAAGCTCAAAGCCTGTGTTTATTTCATAAACATCTTCTGGTTGATACCCTGCTCCTATTTGAATATTGAGTCCTTGATCGTTTGTTTGAGATTGTCTTCTTTGTGCACCTGCATTGTTGATGTGCGGCATGGTGCCTGAGAAGTCCCAAACAGCAGCGTCCCAATATTGGGCGACGGTGTTTATATTCCCTGAGAATTGCGCTTGGCTTATGAGTTCTGAAACTCCTACGCTTTGTGTCATATTGTTGGCATAGGCATTATTATCAACATTAACAGAGTGATTTTCTCCTATGAATCCCCCTGTTGAGGCACTGTTACCTGTGACGTTTCCTGATGCGTAACTATTGTTAACAGGTGATACATTAAATCCTCCGAAGCCGCCTGTATAACTGTTACCTGTGACATTTCCCGTTGCGTAACAATTAGTGCTTGTGGTACCTGCACTGTGCCCTAAAAATCCGCCTGTGTTGTCATTTGTGGAGTTTGTTACTGTGACATTTCCCGTTGTGTAACTGTTTGTTGCTCCCCCCATTCCTACAAAGCCACCGTTATTTGTACTTGTTGTGTTATCCACAGATATATTTCCTGTGGTGTAGGAATTTGTTATTATTGAAAAATTCATGCCCGCAAAGCCGCCGTTAGAAACACTAGAGCTGTTTGTAGCTGTAATATTTCCTGTTGAGAATGAGTTGGATATTGTCCCCATTCCTTGACCTACAAATCCTCCATTATAGCTATTATTGGCATCATCTATAGATATATTTCCTGTTGCTCTACAGTTTGTAATGTTGTAGCCATATCCTGCTATGCCTGTAAATCCACCCGCATAGGAGTTTTTGCTTATATTAATATCTCCTGAGGCTGTGCAATCGGAGATATTAGAATATGCTGAGCCGGTAAATCCGCCAAGGTAGTCGCCTAACCCTGAGATGTTACCTTCTGCGTAGCTTGATTTGACCGTACCGCCATAAAGATAAGCAGCAAAGCCTCCCAATGAAGCATTTTCGTTTTGGGAGCTGATATTTCCTTTTGCATAGCAATCAGAGATATTTGTGTCGTTTAAATATCCAGCAAATCCGCCGACTTGACCGCCATTTTGACTTGATATATTACCTGTTGCAAATGAGTTGGTTATGGTTGAATCATAAGTGTAGCCTATGAATCCTCCGATTTCATAGGAATTTCCTGTTGAATTAATATCACCTGTTGCATAGCAATTATCAACGGTGATATTTCCTGCATTGCCTATAAGTCCGCCTATATATGAGTTTGAGATTGAGTTTATATTTCCTGTAGAAAAACTGTCAGAGACAGTAACATTGTATGCATAACCAACAAGGCCTCCTTGAGAGGAAGAAAATCCCGTACTGTTTGTTATTTGGCAAGAAGAACTGCAGTTTTTCATCACTCCGCCTTGGAAGGAGTCAACAAGGCCTGAACCATTATTTACAGATCCTGTTGAGTGAACATTGCTTATTTCAGAGCCGTTAAAATAATTTACAAGAGGACTTCCGTTAGTGACATTGACATTGTCCATTGTGAGGTTTTTAACACTTCCTCCTATAATGGCTCCAAATAGCGGATTGCTTGAAGAGTAATTGCTGATTGTATGCCCACCGCCATCGAGATTTCCCTCGAAATATGCAATAGCATTTGTTGTGAGAGTACCCAAGCTTGCCATGTTTATATTCGATACAAGAATAAAATCGCCTGAGTGATTGTCTGTGATTTTTGTTATTAAATCGTTTGCATCTTTGATGATTTGATCATCGGTATAACCTGCTGCAATTGCATCTTGGTAACTCATTACTTGGGGTACTTCTGTTGCTTTGCCGGGGTTGAAGATGTTTTTATTGTCATATTTCGTGTTGTTATAAAGCTGTTTTATGCCGCTGCCGATTTCATCAACTTCATTTTGAATCATTTTTCTTTCTTCATCAGAATATGTTGAATTTGCGGCTTGCACGGTGAGAGTTCTGGCTCTTTGGAGAGATTTGAGCATAGAGTCTAAAGAATTATCTGCAATATTAAGAAGAGATTGTGCTTGTTTTGTATTGCTGTTTGCGACTGTGTTTCCCGTAATTTCTTTTTGCATTTTGGAGGAGAGGGCAAAATTGGCAGCATCGTCTTTTGCAGTATTGATTTTAATACCTGTTGCAAGCCTTTGCATAACAGTTTGTTGTTGTTTGTTTAGCAAGGATAGGTTTCTTGAAAAAAGAAACGTTTTCGGATCAAAATATAAACTCATAAAGACTCTAGATTAGTACTCTCCATGTTTTATATCGGGTAGAATATTTTTTACTTAATACTTTGAAAAGTGTATTTTGGTACTTTAGTTTTAGAAATTTTGTATGAATTCAAACTTTAGTTGCAAAAATTGAATAAAAAAGAGAACAATTTAGGCAAAAATTGTATGATTTTGGATAAATCTATTCATCTTCGATTTCTGAGAGCTTTTTTAGGATTTGCTCTGCAGGAATGAAGCTTCCGTCTTTTGTTTTTTCTGTCATCTTTTGGGCAATTTCGTATTTTTGGGCGTATTCTTTATACGGAATAAAAACATAACGCTTAGATATGCCGAGCTCATCCAGGATTTTTACAAAACCTTCTTCGGGGTAGCCGTCTTTTAGCATTTTGTTCACAAGGTTTTTGGTGGAATAACTGAAAGAGGAACGTCTGATGGCTCCTGATATACCGTCTATGGCTTCATCAGAGTAGTGTTTGTTGTTGTATTGTTTTGCGGTTATGAGATTTAGTGCAAAATCCTGATCTTCTTTTTTGCTGCGATCAAGCAATTTCATCAATGTGTAGGCAGATAGTTTTTCATCTTGTCTTTGATTGTTTTTTGCTATTTGTGCTGTCAAAAATAGCTGATCATCAGGTTCTTCGGCACATCTCATAAGTGATTGAGCTGTTTCTTCGTCGAAATTTTTGCTTACGAGTGCTTTTGTACTTTCAAAAATCTGTTTTTCTCTTTCAATTATGGCTTCGATTGAGTCTTTTAATGAAAGGACTTTTGTATGCTGCATAATATCTTTTGAGGGTTGTTGCATTGTTTTTACAATAGGGTTGTGCACCAAGGGTTTTGCGTGTTCACCGACTTTCATCGGCAATACGCTCAAAAATGCTGTTGTAAAAATCATCGCTTTGGTTTTCATTTTTTAGAGGCCTTTTGTTTTGGATTGTTTTTATATAAGGTCTCTAAATATTTATGATTGCTTTTTTTGCCATAATTGTTAACAAATTTTTGCTTTATGAGCATAAAAAAAGAACAAAACTTCGGATTTGTTCTTTTTTGGGTTAATGTTTTTATTTTTTAGTCCATCAAATAGGATTTGTATTGGCTTCTTCCTCTTGAGATTTTTTCTCTGATTTTATCAAGAGTTTCTTTACTTTTGCCAAAACTTAGTTCTTGAGTTTCTTTAGAATTTTTATAAAATGCCAACTGGATGAAGACATTTGATGATTCGATATCTGTTATTTCTGCTAATGCTTTTGTCATCGACGTACTTTCTCTTATAGAACTAGTATTTACTATGTATATATAAAACAATTTATGTGCAAAAAATTGCTTTTTTACTACAATAAATATAAAGGAATATTACGAAACAGATGAAACGATTCTTTTATTTTTTACTTTTGAGTGTATTTTTATTTTCAACACAAGCCTGTTATTCATCAGAAAACAAGGCTGTGAGTGTTGTCTATCCTGCACCAAGGGCTCAGATAAATGCGGAATCTACATTTATTGTCGGAAGCGTCGATCCAAGATGCAAGCTTCACATAAACAATGAAGATGTCATGGTTTATCCCTCGGGTTCTTTTGTAAAAGTTGTGCCACTTGGTTTTGGGGCAAATCATTTTACTTTTACGACAACGCTCGGGGAGGATAAAGTTGTCTCAAAATACACAATTCACCGCTCTTTGAGTGCCAAATCTCTCCCTAAGTATCCTGTAAAAATACTCAAATCAACGATTTTGCCAAAGGCCGATCTCGTGTATAAGGCTGGAGATGTTGTAACCGTTGAGTTTCAGGGGGCTACGGGGCATTACGCATATTTCAAAGTCGGCAAAGAATACACCCCTATGAGAGAGCTTTCTTTTACAGAAGCTGGCAAGCAAGGTGTGTATCGCGGTTTTTACAAGATTTTGCCCGGAGACAAATTTGATTATTCTTCTATCAGTGTTTTCCTTGATGATGGCAAAGTCAAAGTTTCCGATAGGGCGAAAGGCTCTGTCAGCGTTGTTTCTGCCGATGAAAATGTTCTTGTCAGATGTATTGCGGATAAAACAATTATCAGGGCAACGCCTGACGGGGAGAGGCTTCCGCCTTTGTTAAAAGATACAGTTTTGACCATAAACGGGTCTGAGGGAGATTTTTATCGTGTTTCTTTGACCCAAGATAAAAATGTCTGGGTCAGTAAAAAAGATGTAGATTTGCTCTCGGCAAGTGTTATACCGCCTCAGAGTGATTTGAGCGATTTGAATGTGTATTCTGATAAAGATAATATTTATATCTCATTTCCGATGGAATATAAATTGCCTGTAATCGTTGAGCAGCAAGCCCCGAATAAAATCAGAATAGATGTTTACGGTTCGAATAATAATTTTTCTATGGATGAGTACAAAGATGAAGACATAAAAAGCCTCAAAATCATTGAACCGCAGAGTAAAAAACTCAGCCTTATGCTTGAGATGAAAAATAAACAAATGTGGGGTTATGATTATTATTTTAAAAATGATGAATTTATCCTTAAGATGCCCAAAAAACCTTTTATAAATACAAATTGTCCTCTTCAGGATATTGTTATAGCTCTTGATCCCGGGCATGGTGGGGATGAAAAAGGGGCTATAGGCCCGACAGGTGTGTGCGAAAAGGATGTTAATCTTGCTATTTGTGCATATTTGGCTCAAGAACTCTCTGATGCCGGCGCGAAGGTTCTTTTGACAAGAGCTTCTGATGTTAAGACGGATTTGTATTTTAGGCCCGAGGCTGCGAAATTGAATGGAGCTTTGATTTTGTTGAGCATTCATTGTAATGCTTTGCCTGATGGATTGGACCCTTATCAAAAACACGGGACGGGTACGTATTATTATCAACCGCAGGCCAAGCCTTTGGCAGAAGCGATACAGGCTGCTTTGCTTTGTGATACGGGACTTATGGATGATGGGGTGAACAAAAGAAGTTTTGTTTTGACTCGTCCTACAATCCCTGTCAGTGTTTTGGTTGAGTGTGCTTATATGATTAATCCATCAGAATATGAGATGCTTATTGACCCTATTTATCAAAAAAAGTTTGCTGCGGCGATAAAAAAAGGTGTCGAGAATTTTTTGAAAAAACAGGCTAATTAAGGTTTTGTGAAAAAAGTCTTTATTTTAAAAATTTTTCATGTAAAATAAAAAAGTAAATATACTTTACTATGCCTTGGTAGCTCAGTTGGATAGAGCGACCGCCTTCTAAGCGGTAGGTCACAGGTTCGAATCCTGTCCAGGGTATTTTCTCATGTTTAAGGATATAACTGCATTTCGACCACTTGTATAAAGGGTCGGTTTTTTGATTTATGGGTACTTTTTATCATTTCGTGGCAAATCCGTGGCAAAGTATTAAAAACATTTAGTATTAAACCTTATTTTTTCATAAATGTTATAATAGATTTGATAATAAATACTAAAGCGACTTTGAATATTTTTGGTTAAATAAAAATCATTTGTCTATATCCGATTTATTTACGGAATTAAAAGAAAGTAATAATCAAAAATCAATTTCATCAATAATAAATGCCACAGAAAGAACGACCTCCAACAATCCTCTTTTTAATATCATTTATAAAGAAATATTCCAATGGAAAGAACAAGGGTAATTAAATAAAAACAGTTAACTCACAACCCTTAACTTAGGCTTCTGTAAAATATCATCCAAAACTCGATTTATGGGGTAGATATTGACTGTGGAGCTATCGAAATTGCCAAATTGAGACTATGGCTATCTTTGGTTGTTGATGAAGATGATATCGAAAATATAAAACCTCTTCCAAACTTAGATTACAAAATTGTTTGCGGTAATTCTCTTTTGGGAGTTGAAAAAAACTTATTTAATCAGTTTTATTTTGAAAAGTTGGAGGAACTAAAGCCACAATATTTTAATTCAACTCAAAAATCTGAAAAAAGAAGACTTAAAAAGGAGATTGATGAAATAATCAAAGAACTTACAAAAGATAATTCCTTTGATTTTGAAATATATTTTTCGGAAGTTTTTCATGAGAAAGGTGGTTTTGATGTAGTCATAGGCAATCCACCATATATCACGCTTGTTAATGCTTACAATTCATTTAAACAAATATCTTCTTCTCTCAGGGGAAAAGAATATCTCGCTGAGCTGCTAAAAACAGAGTTATATTGGCTTATAATTGACTTAAAGCATCAAATTACAGGTCTTTCCGAAGAAGAAAGAAAATTATTTTTAAATTCAGGTAATTGTGATTTTGAAAAAGCTAAATTTAATGAATGTTTTGCTAAATTAGATTTAGATTCTGTAAGAAACTGTAGAGCAATAGATAAAATAGTTGAAGCACATCAGCATTTTTATAAATCGAACAAATATAGACTCCATAATTTAACTCAAGTAATTATTCCTAATCTTAAAAATCTAGCAATAACATCTGACTTAAAATACTATCTGGATTTATTACTTGTTAATTTGCTTGAATTGAATCAGATTGAATCTTTTGTTACTAATGCCTTAATGAGCCAAAAACAAATCGAAAAATTAGCTCATGAAATTTACGAAGAAAGACTTCTTGATAAAGAACCTGGAAGTCCTTTAGGCGATTGGCTAAAGGCAGAAGAAAAATTATCGTTTAAAAATGAAGTAAACTTTGCTTATAATATCTTTTTTAATGAGTTTTACGGAAAACAATATGGTTTTATAGCTTTTGCGGAAAAGGTTTGGGATTTACTAACAGCTGAACTATTAGAATATAATGAAAAATCTTCAAAATGATTATTAGAATACAAGACTAAAATTATAAATATTTAGCAATTTTTTCATACAATTTGTTTTTATATAAGTAGGTTAGTTTCACGTGAAATTTCAAGGTTATATCAGTGGTAAGTCAGGTTTATTATTACAATCAGGCGCAACAATATCCTAAAATTCAACAGGATTACCAGGATGTGAAGAAACACGTCGACAAAGCCGATGACACAGACAACGGTATAATGCTGGCCTTAGAAGCCTTACCACCTGTCAGAAGGGTCTCTTCCCTTGGAGAAAAACTCGATAATAATGATGTATTGCCTGCTCTAGGGTTGGCAAGTTTAGCCTTAATCAATTTCCCTGAAGATATGCGTGATGTAAAATCAGCTTGGCATCAGCTAACCGATAAAAACTTCAAGCCAAGCTATAACTACAAAGAAGTGCAGCATCCTTTCTCTTTTTTCAAGGGAACTATGTTGCATAAATTTGTTGACCCAAACACTACAAAAAATCAAAAATTAGCACAAAAACTTCTCAAGAATGATATTACAATTGCAGAAACAAATATTGGCAAAAAAATCCTTAATTTTCTTGACGTAAAAAACATAGATGAAATTGATACAACAATTGAAAAAATTGGTTCTACAAAAGAAAATCCTAAATTTGTTACAGCTAAAATGTATCAAAGTAAAAATGTTTTTGGAGACCTGACAGCTAGAGCAATGAACAGAACAACCAAAATAGGAGTGATAGCTTTGGCGGCTCTTGAACTACCGAAACTCTTTAAAGCTATGAACCAAGGCGATAGCATAGGAGAACAAGCAGATAATACCATAAAACAAACAGCAAAATCAGGTATTAATGTTGCATCGATTACCGCAGGTATTGCCTATGGTGGTGCAATGGGTGCAAAACATCTTGGACCAATAGGCTCATTAATCGGTATGGGAGCAGGTGCTATTTTGGGCTCAACTGCTTCAAATAAAATTCAAGAAATTATTTAAGGTCTTCCAAAAATTTCTGATAATTTTTTATACGATTTGGACCCGTTATGTATCCTTGCTTAAAAGCTTCATTAATAGTGTCTTTCAAGTCTTGAACTATACTTTTATTGTTTTTATAAAATACATACGTGTCATTCAAAATACCATTTTTAGCCCCTGTGGAGTCAATTCTTATAGCTTCTAACCACTTTTTATTAACAGCACAAAAGCTCTGCTTCTGAGCCTTATTTCTATTATTTGAAATTGATGGATTGAAACCGACTGTCATAAATCTTCCTCATCATGTGACTTATGATTATTTTAAGTCCAAACACGCAAAAAGTTGCGCCTCTATTAAAAAGAATTTACAAGATATATATGAAGCATAAGTCCCTTATAAAAGCAGTACAGGTTTCAAGTAAAATAAATTTGAGGGGGGGTATATTTTTTATTTACGTCTACCGTACTTATCGTATTCTCTTATTTCCCCGTTCTTTACCTCTGTCTTGCCTTCATAACGGTTATACTTATCATATGATTTATAGCCTGATTTTGTTTCAACTCTTTTTTCTATAGTTCTACCGTATTTATCTTTAACCTTATAATTTGCACTGTAAGCACTTTGAGCTATACAAGTTAAACATAAAGCTGCAATTAATAACTTTTTCATACAACGCTCCTTTATTATTAATAACTAACAGTATATAAGATTTTTTCGGCATGGTGCTTTTAATAAATAAATGATAGAATACTTCCAATAGGAGAAAAGAATTTATGACTCGTGGAGGCAAAAGAGAAGGAGCAGGGAGGCCTGCAATAGGCAAGCAAACAACTAAAGCTACTATCTACATAAAAGATAGAGAGCTTTTAAACTCCTTCGCACAAAAGCTTGATATTTCCGTAAATGAACTTATTCATCGTATTATCAGACATGATAATTTTGAAAGTTTTTTAGATAAATTAAAATAGAATATATTTTTACATAAAAAATTAAATATAGCATGCCTAAAAACGAAAAATTTCAGAAAATAAAATCTGAAAAAAATTATAAAACACCTTGTAATCCTTAATACTAAAGAATTATAAAGTTAGTTATAAAAATAAACAAAAAATTAAATTTCTGTGTTATACTATAATTGTTAAGATAAAGAAATTTTTGGGGAGAAAAAATGACAAATAGTAGCAGAAATGTAGTTGAAATTTTAAAAAGCAAGCGGCACACTACGGCAAATTTATTTAAATGCGCCATAGAACAAGCAAACCAAACAAGAAAGTCAAATACTTCAAATTTAAATTTTGCCATTGATGTACGAGACGAACTTGCAGAAAGCTTGTCAGATTTTATATGTGAAATACCAGAACTTGATTTCTACAGAGCTGGATTAAAAATGCAGATTTCTTCTAAATACGGAGTAGCTTCTATCCGTTGTCATAACACTAGAGGTAAAAAATTAAAAAAATTAAAAATAACTGAGGGACAATTACCATTACCCCTTGAAGACTATGCGGCTCCTGAAATCATAGAGGTGGAGTTAGCTTATACGACAACGCCAGATAGAAAGAAATTAAAAACACTTTCAATAGTTGATTTTAATGCTGGTCGTTCTGATACAATTTATGATATATCTAAAGATGCTGTCGAAGAACAACTGGAAAATAATATCCGAATCAAACATGTCGAAGACACTACTGAAGAAAATTTATACAACATTATCAGAACAAAAAGAATAATATAAAAGTCCAAAAAGGTTTAACTATAAATGAATAAATTATTTAATGCAGACATGCTTAAAATTGCTAGAGAAGCACGCAGAAAAACTCAAGTAGCATTAGCAAAAGACCTAGAAGTTTCTCAAGTAATTATATCGAAAATTGAAGCAGGTTTATTGGCCGTGAATGAGTCTTTTATTGAAAAAATATCCAATGTTTTAAAATATCCTTCTTCCTTTTTCTATGAAAATTTCAATGTGCTCGATATGGGAGTAAGATTACATAGGAAAAAGACCAGCTTAAAAAGAGAAGATGAAGCATATATTGATTCTTTCGCTTCTATATATGATATGGCTATTTCAAAATTTTTAAACCATATAGAAATAGATATAGATATACCAAATTTACCAATAGAAGATTTTAAAAACCCTCTTTTTAATAATTCTAATGAGATAGAAACAGCCCCTGAAATAATAGCAGCAAAACTAAGAGAATTTTGGGGTATTGAAAAAGGTCCTATAAAGAATTTGACTAGGCTTATAGAAGCTAATGGAGTCTTTATCTTTGAAATAGATTTTCCACTAAGTAGTTTTGATGCTGTCAGCTTTTTTAGTAAGAAAAACAATTGTGGAATGATTATTATTAATAAAAATTTCCCACCAGACAGACAAAGATTTACATTAGCCCATGAGTTAGGGCATCTTATTATGCATAGAGCTTGCCCCTCTCCTACTTCTGAAAATGAAGCAAATACTTTTGCTTCTGAATTTCTTATGCCCACAAAAGACATCTATCATGATTTAAGAGATTTAAATTTTTGGGATTTACCTAGCTTAAAACAAATTTGGAAAACTTCTATGGCTGCTTTAATAATGAAAGCACATTCCACTGGAGCAGTTAACGAATCTAAATGCCAATCTTTATTTGTAAGGATGAGCCAAAAAGGGTATAGAAAAGTTGAACCTGATTGTAATCTTGAAAAAGAAACCCCCGCTCTTGTAAAAAACATTATCAATTATTTTTTTCAAGAACTGGCATACTCAAAAAAAGATTTATTAGCATTGCTTTCAATGAACGAGGATAACTTTGAAGAATATTTTAGTTTTTGTGAATATAACATTAAGCCTAGATTGTCCATACTTAGAGATTAACTTCCGTGGCAAATCCGTGGCAAAAATTATCTAAAAACATCAAAAGATATCTAAATAAATATAAATGTAAAAATTATCAATTATAAGAAATATCAAAGAATATCTAACTATATAAAAAACCAATCAAAAACGTCAAAATTAGTTTGGGTATTCTTCTAAGCGGTAGGTCACAGGTTCGAATCCTGTCCAGGGTATTTTTTAATGCTTTTTTCCGGTGGAGAATGACGGATTCTCACCCAAGGGTTCTCCCCATTCGGGGATCCTTAGCTCTACGGCTCATACTTCACCAAGACCATAAGGGGAATCCTGTCCAGGGTATTTTTTAATGCTTAAGGATATTATTGCATTTCGACCACTTTGATAGATGGCTGGTTTTTTGGTTTTAAAACTATTTTTCGAGCATTGTTCCAGAATTGTTCCAAAATTAAAATGTCTGTGCAGATAACCAGCCCACAAACTCATTACTTCTAGTGCCAGGATACTTTTCATATAAACCTTTAGAAATGTCCTTCATTCTATCAAACATTTCTTTCCCTTCTCCACTGACTATTACAGTGGCAAGATTTGAATTTTGCTCAATATCAGTCGCATCAAATATAATTTTAATAATTTCTTTTTTATTTTTTAAAATGTCGCAACACCAAATATAACGAGGCAAAGAATTAGTTAATATTTTTTCGATATTCTCAACACCATCAATTGGCTCAAGAAGTAATTTATTCTTAAGATTGCTAGATTTATCTAGATATATATCCCATTGGATATCACTAAAGATTCTTTCATTAGAATTAGGCATAAAAGCCTCTTCAACTTTTTTTATCAAAAAATCAAATGTAGAAACTTCATCGAGTATCTTAGATAAAGGAATCCGTATATTAGCGTCAAGAGGAACACTAAAAGCATAGGGTATAGCTATATATTTATCTGTCTTATTTTCCCTACCCCAAGATGTAGTGAGATAAAAACCGTTAAAACTAGGAACAAAAGGATTAATTTCCATTTTTGCGTATGGACCAACTTGGTCATCATGAACATATATTTTACTAATAGATGATGATCGGGCACATAAATTATTTTCATACATCATGGGTTTTGTTTTATCCAAATAATAACCCGTAACTGCTACAGCATGATACCCAACTATATAGTTATCTTCATCTTTTGTTCCTATTACATCTTTGGCACCAACATTGAAAAGCTTAAACCCCATTAATATAGGGATTTGAGCCTTCAAATATGCATATAGAGTAGACGTAAAAATTAAAGAACTATTAATATTAACCTTATAAGGCTCTAGTCCTATCTTTTTAATCCCTTGGGCAATCATATCTAAAGTTAAACCATAATTAGGGAAAACTCTCGAATCACAAGGTCCATCAGTTGAATACCTAGTTATTTGAACAGGTGATGGTATAGAATGCTGAAATAACTTACCTGTACCATGAAACATTGACCATAAAGCACTAGTAGCACATGCTGCAACAACTCTATCTTGTTCTTGATAAGCTAAAGAATTCACACTTAATGTAATACCGAAAAGATTAATTTTATAATCCCTAATAACGGGGAAATTCCTAAAGTTGTTTTCATCATAAGTTTTTAAACATGTGTAACCTAAAAAGCTTTTCGGTAATTTCTTTATAGTAATAAAACCTAAATAACTCCCTTGTAATAACTCAATACCCTTTTGGTTTTGAGAAGATAATACCTCTTTAAAATTTTTGATGTTAAATTCTTCTGCAAAAAAATGCAACCTAGAACATCTTCTATCATAAGGTTTGAAACATTTCGCATAATAACTTGAATAATCTTCCAAATAGTAATTATCAATATAATTACTTTCAACTATTATTGTTTTTGCCCCTATTTCATTAAAATAAGTTTCAAAATACTCACTCTGTAGCTTATCTTCTAAAAACTCCTCAGTAACCATTGTGGAGTTTTTAATTATATTTTTCAAAGTATCTATAGAATAATCAAAAACTCCATAACAGTCTTGACCTTCTTTTATTTTTTCCGCACTAAACAAATTTATATACCAATAACTCTGCTTAAACTTTCTTGTGTTATTTGCATACTTTTCTGTATATTATTTCCTTCTTGTTTTGCTTCATCCCAAAACTTTTTAATAGCTTCTGTTGATTCATCTTTAATGATCCAAGAATTAAAATTTTTCAAATATATTTCACTGCTAACATTTGTCATAGTTGTTCTCCTATACAAATAAAAACAATACCAATAAAATTATTGCCTTTTAAGTTAATCTACTTTAAGGCTTAAAACAATAGTCAATTGTCTAATAACTCACTGTTCACTGGCGATTGTCACTCTATCTCCCTTTTATATTTTCATATTATTACATTCCTTATTAAAAGAGCAAGCTTTTCTTAAAATTTCATTTACATTTACTAGGATCAGTCCTGTTTCAAAGAGACCAAATGAACGGCAATAGCAGGGACTAAGAACAAAAATATCAAGATTACCTTAATCAGCCCTACAAAATAAACCCACATATTCTGATATGAGCTAATATCTATCCCAAAGGCACCTTGGTACACATTGGCCACAAAACATTTGCAAGGCAGATACAGCAATGCTGCAATGATAAGAAATAAAAGCCCAAGCGCAAAACAACAATACAAGATATTTCTTAAGACAGTCAGTTTTCTTTTGGTTTCCATAATTCTCTCCTTTTTCAATAATTAAATAAAAGAAAAAGCACATGTAGTGATAGCCTAGTGTACTAGTTTTGTGGTAATTTTTTAGGGTGATTTTTTAGGTGGAGAATGATGGGTTCTTACCCAAGGGCTCTGCCCATTTGGGGATCGTTAGTCCTACGGTTTAGGCCAAAAAAGTTTTTATGCCAATTCATTTCAATCTCTTGTGTCGCTTGGGAAAACTCTTGACAGCTTTGGTATAATATTCTTATCCCTAATTTTTCTTTTTATAGTGATTATGCGCTCTTAAAAGGGGTTTGTCGTTGTCTCATTTTTCTCAAAATAGATTGGAAAAACAGTTTATGCTACTTGAAAAAAACGCTCTTGAAGAAATTAAACTCTCTGATGTGATAGATTTGGATTTTTTACAAGAGTTTCAAGATACTTTTGCGAAGGCTATGGGTGTTGCAAGCATTACTTTGGATCACCAAGGCCCTGTTACGGCTCCGAGTAATTTTTCTGATTTTTGTGAAAAGTGCGTAAGGACGACAGAAGAGGGTTTCAAGCGTTGCAACGAATGCGACTTAAGCGCGGGGAAGGCTTCTTTTGAGCAGGGTAAACCTCTTATTTATAGGTGTCATGCCGGTTTGATTGATTTTTCGGCTCCGATTATTGTCGATGGTAAATTGATAGGGGCAATGCTTGGCGGACAAGTGCTCTCAAAGTCGCCTGATGTTGGTGATTTTCAACAAATTATGGATGTTGTAGGCCCTGATGTCGCTCAAAAAATCCCTGAGGCCTTGAGTAATGTCAGAATATTATCTGAAGACAGAATAGAGGCCGTTGCCAAGCTTATGTACCTTGTGGCCAATTCACTATCTCAAATAGGGTACAAAAATTTGAAAATATCAAGAAATGCGCAAAAGGTTAATCTGCTTTTGAATAGTTTGCCTGATGGTATTGTTTTGATTGATTCTTCGGGGGTAATTAGGTTTTGTAATACAACTTTGGAAAAAATGTTTGCCTATGAAAAATCTGAAATAATCGGGCAGAAACTTGATTTTATTATTGAAAAATCTCACAGCGATTCAGGTTTTGATTCAATCGATGATTTTTCTTGCCCTGCTTGCGAGACAAAAGGAATCAGAAAAGACGGCACTCAGCTATGGGTCGAAATCAATATGAGTGAGATGTGTTATGACGATGATTGCTCCAAAATTGTATCTATAAGAGATGTAAATTCAAGAAAAATTTTGGAACAGACTGTTAATAATGCTCAAACCCAATTTTTGGCAATTTTGGAAAATCTTCCTTTTATGGCCTGGCTAAAAGACACAGATGGCAGGTTTATTGCTGTTAATAAAGAGTTCTCTCAGAATTGCAAAACGCCTATTGATGAAATTTTGGGCAAGACAGATTTGGATTTTTTCCCGGGGAAAATGGCCGAAAATTATATGAGGGATGATCAATATATAATCAGAACAAAAAAACATAAGGCGATTGAAGAGCAGATTACGACACCTGATGGAGTCAAATGGTTTGAAACCTTCAAAGTTCCTATTATCGGTACTGACGGTGAGGTTATCGGCACAACGGGGTATTCTCTTGATATTACTGAGCGCAGATGTTTTGACAAATCAAAGCATGAATTTATGTCGATAATAAGCCATGAACTGAGATCTCAACTTAACGCAATAAGGGGTGCTTTGGTGGTTATTTCAGGCAGTCTCAACAACACAATTTGCACTCATGCAAAAGAATTGATTGAATTGGCAAATATAAACAATGCGCGTTTGATTAATTTGGTAAATGATATTATCGATATAGAAAAAATCGAGACAAGAAGTGCTGATTACAACCTAAAAATCTATGATTTGCGTTTGATTATTCAAAAAACTCTTGATGATAACAAATTTGGTACAAAATTTGAATTTGATAACTTTGAAATCGCATCAAACATCAAAGCTGATAAATCAAGAATTGTGCAGGTGCTTACAAATATTTTGACCAAGGCAATAGATTGTTCTTTGGAAAAGAGCCCCATCAGGCTTGCTTTGTCAGAAAAAGACGGTTATATCAATCTTAAAATAATAAGCTTGGGGCATAATATTCCTGCAATTCATAAAGAGTCTTTGTTTAGTAAAGTGTCAGATATTACAATGCTTGAAACTGATAATACCCAAAAAACAGGTCTTGAGATGAGCCTTTGCAAGGCAATTATAGAAAGTTTTGACGGAAGCATAAATTTTGAAGTTACGGAAGATGGCAAAAATATTTTTTCTATAGAATTGCCCAAGTTTAATTAAAAATTCACAGACCTGATAATTATCTGTGAGCCTTTTGTATTTAATCTTTCAGCCATGTAACAAAAATGTAACATGCTCCCTATTTGTTTAAAGTAAACCTTTGGAAATACCGACATGACGAATGTGTGTTGGTAAAAAGCTGAAGGAAACGAAATTGGGTATATCGTCTAATCAAGCGAGATTCCTATCTTTAACGTCAAGGCAAGTTGACCTTGAATATCGTATGCAGCGAATTTGCCAACGCAGATTAAGACTTTCTTCAGAGCTTGAAAACGTTGCAACTCAATACAATAACAGTATTTCCAATCGTAAGCTTTTTGTACCGACACAATCATCCCTTCAGGGCATTACTTTTGCGAATTTGGCTGAAATAGGTTACAAAGTTATCAACAACACTACCAATAATTTTGTGAACGGATTTGGCGTTATGAATGCTCCCGCCGCCGCTGATCCTACTGCTGTTACTATCAATTCTCAGGAAGATTTTATGAATCTTGTAGCAGTTATGAATGGTGGTGATGCAGCCGCAACAGCTGCTTTGGCAGGGAAGTATGTACTCAATTGTGATATAGATTTATCAAGCTTGGGTACTTTGAATACGTCCTTTATCAACGGCAATTTTACAGGTGCTTTTGATGGGCAAGGGCATACAATATCAGGCTTGAGCATTAATTCAACTCAAAGTAATGTCGGACTGTTTTCAAGAACTTCTACTTCCGCAAGTATTTCAAACTTGTCTTTGGCGAATGTCAATATTACAACAACGGGTTCAAGCGTTGGAGCTCTTGTAGGAAGTAACTATGGTAAGGTTGATAATGTTGCTGCAGAAGGAAAGGTTTCAGGTTATGATTCTGTGGGTGGTCTTATCGGCTACAACTATAATAATACTGTCAAAAATTCTTATGCTAATGTTGATGTGAACGGAAATTATCAAGTAGGCGGCTTTATCGGTTATAACAGTCAGGCGAATGCTGATATTACAAATTGTTATGCGATGGGCGATGTAAAAGGGAACACATCTGTCGGCGGTTTCGTCGGCAGAAGTTTTGATAATGCAACTATTACAAATGCTTATGCTACAGGTAATGTTAGCGGTATCAGTGATGTCGGCGGTTTTATCGGAAAAATGGGCTGGGTTAATATCACCAACTCGTACGCTACGGGTGAGGTTTCGGGCACCGGCTCTCACATAGGTGGTTTTTCAGGTGAAACTTGGAGTGATTCAGGTAGTGTTGTTGATAGTACCTGTTTTTGGAATACCGATATAAACACAGTTGGTGTCGGAAGCAAGCTTGGAACTGCGATATTTAATGCACAAGGATTAACAACGTCTCAAATTGCCAATAATAACTATATTTCAAACGGTGGATGGGATCCTACTGTTTGGGATTTGACAGGGGATACACCGACCCTTATGGGAACAAATAATCAAGACTACGGTTCGCTTTTGGAAGAATATTTAAGAAACGGTACTTATTCTCTTGTGCGTGATGCTGATGTATACACACAATCTCCTATGAGTATAGGCGGTTCAGATTACGAGGTCATTGATTGGAGAACAGTGCCGCAATTGTATGATGAATTGTTTAAAGGTGATGATGCTTCTGCTGAAAACAAATATGAAAACACCGTGACCAGAATCAATTCACAGGACAAAAAACTTCAGCTGGAACAAGCTTCTATAGAGGTTGAATACAAAGCCGTGTCTTCTGAAAAAGAAGCAGTCAAAAAGATTCTTGATACAAATTCTCAAACTTCGTTCAAATATTTTAGTTAAATTTTGAATTTTATCTTTTGGCGATGACTTCTATTTCAACTTTTGCTCCCAATGGAAGTGCCACAACATTTATGGCAGTTCTTGCAGGGTAAGGAGCGGTAAAAAATTCTCCGTAGACTTGGTTTACTACGGCGTAATCAGCCATATTTGTCAGATAAATTGTTGTTTTTATGACATTTTGGGTGGTCAAATCTGCCGCCTTGAGAAGGTTATCAAGGTTTTTGAGGCATTTTTCTGTTTGGGCTTTTATATCGCCGTCGATTATTTTGCCTGTTTGGCTGTCGATTGGGATTTGTCCTGATAAAAATACAAACCCATCCGTCTCAATGGCAGGTGAATAAGGCCCTACGACAGATGTTCCCTCAGGTATATAAACTTTTTTTGTCATGATTTTCTCCTTTGCGTCTATTTTTAGTACAAAAGAAATGACTTATCAATTAACCATTTTTCTATAAGATAAGAATTGCAACATTTTGGGAATGTTATATCAATTTTTAATTTTTACATTACTTAAGCATTGTAGATTGTTAAATTTATTTTGTATAATATACATTTATAGAAGAAAAAGACAGAAATTTAAATGCTTTCTTGCATAAATAATTATAACCACCCAAAACTTAATTTCGGCGCAATAAAAACACCCAAAAAGACGGTTGTTGATATTGCTCATAATGTTGCAGAAGCCGGAGAAATACAGGTTTCAGCGCATGGCTCTTTGGATGAAGATGCAATAAATTCATCTTTGGTAGTAATTAAATGGCTGAAAAAACTCGGTAAAAAAGTGAGTTTTTGTTACAATCCTGAGGACACAAAAGGGCTTTTTATTAATTTTTGGGAAAAATTAAAACTCAAAAAAGCAGGCAACAAGCCATCCGATCTTACTTTCAGCCTTGACTACAACGCAAAAGAAAGAATCCCAAACGGCCACAATGACGTGATTTTGGGGCAAAAACCCGAAAAAAGAATCGGCCTTGATCACCATGATATATTGCCCTCTACCATAGAAAGTGATATGTTTATTGACTCAAAAGCTCATTCTACATGCGGCATGGTGTATAGATTGCTCAAAGAAGGAATGGGAGTCAAACTCTCCCAAAGAGACCTGCAGCATTTGTATTGCGGTGTTTTGAGCGATTATAACAAGTCAAAATTAATAGCGATTGATACATCTTCAAAAGTTCCATCTGTTATCAAAAGGCCTCTTTTGGATGAGCACCCTTTATCCAAGGAGGTGCTAGAAAAAATAGAAGGAGCCTTATCTCAAAGGCGTAAAGACAAAGTCCACAAGCATTTGAACGTACTTTCAAAACTCAATAAAGAAGATAAATCTTTTAGAAAAGATATTTATTCTCAAATTAATATCAGTCAAAACGGAAAATTGGCATACCTTGTGATTGCGCCTGATGATGCAAAATGGGCCAAAATGGGAATGGACAATCCAAAAACCAGTACAATTTTGGGTGATTTAAGAACCAGAGTTCTTGCTAATGACCCCAATGATCCTTATTTGAGCGATGTGCAAAAAGAAAAGCTAAAAGATGTTAAAGGCGCGATTGCTTTTTATAGAGTTGCCCCAAACAGTGAAGTTTATCAGATGAGCATCACGACAAAAGATGATTATGCAAGTCAACTTATCGGGCACATCAAAAAAAATATCGACCCTGATTTGGCCGCAGGAGGGCATCCTGATCGTGCGGGCGGAAGAGTCTTTTCTTTGGATCCTAAAAAAATCAACGGATTTGTGAGTTCCTTTATTCAAGCGGCAGAAACTCTTGGCTAAAATACAAAACCCCCGCACAAGGCAAGGGGTTCTGTATAACTATCATTCCTTTTGAGATATGTCGTAAAGTGCTTTCCTTAGCTAAACCTTTGAGGGGTGCCATCCTTGATCGGAATGAAAGTTATTCATCTGTGATAATTGTAATAGTTATCCATACTCTTGTATAAACGATAAACACACAAAAAGCCTCATATATTTGGATGAAAAATCGTCGAACATCTCTGAAAATGACTCTTTAGAGCCATAAGTCTTTTACGAAAAGGGCTTATACTCTTTTTGTAAAACATAGGAGATTTATTATGGTAAACGGAATCAGTTCAACAAGTGCGATGAGTGCTTATACACAAGTACAAAAACCGCCTTCAGCAGAAGATATGTTTGGTAAACTATCAACAGAAGCCGGCGGAGACGGTACTTCCATAACAAAGGATCAATTACAGTCTTTGATTGACAAATTTTCATCAGAAGGCAAACCTACAGAAGGTTTGGAGGATCTTTTAGCAAAATTTGACGAAGTTTCATCTGATGGTGAATCTATTACCGTTGATGATTTCAAAAAAGGAATCGAAAGCGGTACACTACAAGCCCCGCCTAAAGGAGGCAGACCTCCTGAGGGAACTCAAACAAACAGCAGATATGACTTTCAGGATCCAAGCACAATTACGGCTGATCAGCTTCAGCCTCCTATTGATCTTAAAGTGTAAGTTTAATTCTGCATAAGAGAAGACCACAACTTTTGGTTGTGGTCTTTTGTTTATTTGTTTGATTTTGGTTTTTACTGTTCAAAACCGGGAGATCTTACCGGTAAATCACGGTATCCGTCATTTGTTTTGACTACTTTTCTGATGTATTTATCAGTGTAATTCGCTTTTACAAAAAGATCGTTAAGAGTGTTGAGACGACGAACAAGGGGGTATTCTGTTTGAGTCTGCAATGTGGGGTTTTTCTTGATGTAATTCGTCCAGGTTGCAGCTTCCATTGTCCAGGCGTAGGTTTCTTCATTGGTTGAATTGAATGCATCTTGATGCATGGCTTCATGGCTTAGAAGGCTTGCAAGAGCCTGTGGCGGTGCAGTTTTGTGCTTGTCATTGATAAAAATATACAATCTGCTTCCGATTTTCCACCCCAAAGCATCATAGTTTTGATATTTTGGGTCGATTTCACCAAGGTTTTTGAATTGAACCTTGATAGGTTTGCCTGTGAGATTTTCGCCCAAGATTGCTCTTCTTGAAAAATCCGCCATCGAACCTTCCATTGAATAAAGCGCAGTCATAAGTGCTTCATCTTTTGTACAAATTTTGTACTTTTGCATTTTTTCGTAGTCTTGTTGCGTTAGGGTTACAGGTTTGTTTTTGTGATAAATGGCCGGCTTGATGTGGGCATCTTGTTGGGCATTTGCCATTGTGTGCATACCTGCAAATAAAATCAAAACAAATAAAGCAGCTCTTACTTTTTTTCTATCCATACTCCGCCCTCTATTAATACATAATAGAATTATTACACATGTTTTTTATAAAAAGGAAAGCCTTAAAAAAATTTAATTCAATCAAATTACAAATTTGAACAAAAACTATAAAAGTGCCAAACTCATACCGATAATAAGCATCCCTGATACTATTCCGAAAATGGTCACATGGCCGTCTTTTCCGTATTCTCTCGATGCGGGTAAAAGTTCATCAAATGAGATGTAAACCATAATTCCTGCTATAAGAGCATACAAAATCGCAAAGACAAAATCGTTCAAGAAGTGTCTTAGGAAAATAAATCCGAATAATGCCCCCAATGGCTCTGTCAGACCTGATAACAAGGAATATGCAAATGCTTTTGCTTTGCTTCCTGTTGCCTGATGAATAGGGATTGCAACAGACATACCTTCGGGAATATTGTGGATTGCTATTGCAAAGGCGATTGAAATACCCAATGTAGTATCAGCGTAGCCTGAGAAGAATGTCGCAAGACCTTCGGGGAAATTGTGTATTGCTATTGTCACAGCTGTCAAAAAACCGACCCTGTATAGCCCATGGGTGTTTTTTTTGGGCTTGTAGTCTTCTTTACCTTTTATCTTGCTTTTGATCCAGCCTTGCTCAATGTGATCAGGTATGCAGTAGTCGATAAGGCCTGCTATCAAAATACCGACCGTAAATACACAAAAAGCGAACATTTTGGCTGTCAAAGGCCCTGATGTATGAGCCAAAAGTTGTTCAGCTTCGGGTAAAAGCTCTACAAGCGAAATATAAATCATTACACCTGCTGAGAGTCCAA